>NZ_JBHTRF010000011.1:166034-170875 GCF_042796115.1 Kitasatospora sp. NPDC056446
ACACCCGGGGGGGGGGGCCCCCCTCTCCGGGGGGCCCCCCCCACCGGCATGTCTGGCGCGCCTGCGGCACGTCGGCGGACCTCCCCCGAGGACACGGCCGCCGTGCGTCGTCCCCCGGACAGGAGGCCGGGGCTGCGCGCGGAGCGGATGGTGGGTCGTTGCGGTCGGTCTACTTGGGCGGCTTCTTGCCGGTGACACCCAGGTACACCAGGGGAGCGAGGTTGGGCTTGAGGTCCTTGACCTTGACGCCCCAGGAGGTGAAGGCCTTCTGGTGCTCGGCCGCCGAGGCGAGCAGCGAGACCAGGGCCCCGGCCACGGCGTTCGGGTCGAGCGTCTTGTCGGCCTGACCCTTCGCCTGGAGTTCCCTGACGGCTTCCGCGAGCGGCTTGGCGACCGCGTTGAGGACTGTCATGCGGATCTTGAAGAACCGCTTGTCCCCTTCGGCGGCACCGAGCGTGACCACTCGGAGAATGGCGTCGTTCTTGCGCCAGAAGGCGAGGAATCCGTCGACCAGTTCTTCCGAAGTGGTCGGTCCGGACTTCCCTGCCCAGGACTTTCCGGCCACCAGCTCTTTGAGGGTGTCGGCGTCCTTGGCCATTTCCTCGGCGATTTCGAGGACTGCGCCCTCGACATCCGGGAAGTACTGGTAGAAGGTCGCGGGGGAGGTACCCGCCATACGGGCGACGTCGATGACCTTGACGTCCCGATAGGGCGACGTGCTGAGCATCTCGCGGAGGCAATCGAGCAGCTTCTGCCGCGTCTCCTGTCCGCGTCGCCCGGCGACGCGACCGTCGACGGTGCGAACTTGTCCTGTCATGCCGTCAGCTTACCGTGGCACGATCTTGGCGCGATTCGGTGATGCGACTATTACTCCGCACGGGGGTTGGTATAGCGGCATGAACCACTTCGGACGGATATTCACCGCACTCCGAACCCCCTGTTGAAGCCCCCCCGTGTGCCTTTGATCTCACAGCGTGACGGCGAGTCCGCTGAGGGGTGGTCCGATGACAGAGCGTGATGACACGGGGCGGGACCGGAACGGTTCCGAAGCGGACGGTCCGGGGGCCCGGGGGCAAGCCGGCGCCGGAGCGGGCGTCAGGATCCGGCCGTTCCGTCCCCGTGGGCCGGGGGGCGGCCGGCGGCACCCTCAGGGCGGGGGAGGTTGGAGATGCGCCGGGCGGCATTGGAGAATCGGGTCCGGCACCACGCGGCGGGTGCGGACAACGGGGAGGTGGCAGCGGAGTGGACCAGCTGACGGCGCACGATCCGAGGCGGATCGGGCCCTTCGAGGTGCTGGGGCGGCTCGGCGCGGGCGGGATGGGCCTGGTCTACCTGGCGCGGTCCGCGTCCGGGCGACGGGTGGCCATCAAGACCGTCCGGGGGGAACTGGCCGAGGACGAGCTGTTCCGGGTCCGCTTCGCGCGGGAGATCGCGGCGGCCAAGACGGTCGGCGGCTTCTACACGGCGGCGGTGGTGGACGCCGACGCGGACGCGCGGGTGCCCTGGCTGGCCACCGCGTACATCCCGGCGCCCTCCCTGGAGGACCTGGTCGAGGACTGCGGCCCGTTGCCGGTGGAGGCCACCCGCTGGCTGGTCGCCGGCATCGCGGAGGCCCTCCAGTCCATCCACGCGGCCGGGCTGATCCACCGCGACCTCAAGCCCTCCAACGTCCTGGTGGTCGAGGACGGCCCGAAGGTGATCGACTTCGGCATCGCGGCCGGGGTCTCCAACACCCGGCTCACCATGACCAACGTCGCGGTCGGCACCCCCGCCTACATGTCCCCCGAGCAGGCCCGGGACAGCCGGACCGTCCGGGGCGCCAGCGACGTCTTCTCGCTCGGCTCGCTGATGGTCTTCTGCGCCACCGGGCACCCGCCCTACCGCGGCACCAACCCGGTCGAGACGGTGTTCCAACTGCTGCGCGAGGAGCCGGACCTGTCCGGCATGCCGCCCGAGCTGATG
This sequence comes from Kitasatospora sp. NPDC056446, assembly GCF_042796115.1. Classification (NCBI taxonomy): domain Bacteria; kingdom Bacillati; phylum Actinomycetota; class Actinomycetes; order Kitasatosporales; family Streptomycetaceae; genus Kitasatospora; species Kitasatospora sp. NPDC056446. Next base: position 167,997 of record NZ_JBHTRF010000011.1, read on the forward strand.
GACCTGGTCCGCGCCTGCATGCAGCAGGCGCAGGAGCGCCGGCCCACCCCGGCCCAGATCCAGGCCGAGCTGGCCCCGCACCTCTTCTCCCGGGACGACGCCTCCGGCGAGGCCGGGGACTGGCTCCCGCCCAACGCCCTGGAGCTGATCGAGCGCAAGCGCGGCCGCAGGCCGACCGCGCCGCTGCCCCGCCCGTCCCACGGCCCGGCCGAGCCGCCGCTGCCGCCCCCGCACCCGCACGGCCCCCCGCCGCACCCGCAGGGCCCGCCGCTGTCCCACGGGACGGCCGACCCGCGCACCGACCCGGGCGGCCGGCACCTCCAGTCGCCGGCCGGGCCGGTGCACAGCGTGCCGCCGCCGGGCCGGGCCTCCGAGGCCGAGATCCCGACCGCGAAGATCGCCTCCCCGAACCGGCACCGCGCGCCGGCCGGCTCCGGGGCCGTCGAGGTGCACCTGTCCGGCGCCTCGGTGCGGATAGGCCCGGGGCCGCGGGCCAAGCACGAGCAGCCCGGTCCGACCACCGCCCCGGCCACGACCGACTGGGTCCGCCGGGCGGCCCCCACCCCGCCGCCCGCGCCGGCCCCGGCCGCCCGCTGGCGCCCCTGGCGGTTCCGGATGTCCAACGACGTCTGGGGCACCCCGGTGGTCGCCGACGGCACGCTCTTCGTCTCCAGCTTCGAGGTGCACGCGCTGGACATCGGCTCCGGAGAGCGCCGCTACAAGACCCGGGACGTCGCCTGGGCGCTCGCGGTGGACGCGGGCCGGGTGCACGCGGCGGACGGCCCGCACCTGTACACCGTCGACGCCGTCGACGGCACCGAGCGCTGGCGCACCTCGCTGGACGGCTGGGTCTACTCGCTCTCGGCCGCCGACGGCGTGCTCTGCTCCGGCATCCGGGGCGGCGGCGTCCAGCTGCGCTCGGCGGCCAACGGCGCCGAGCTGTGGCGCGCCGACGACGCCCAGCAGGACTACGAGAACCCGCAGTCCGGCCCGGTCCTGCTGGGCGGCGCGGCCTACTACTACGGCGCCGGGCGGCTGCGCTGCGTCGACCCGCGCGGCGCGGGCCTGCGCTGGTCCTTCCCGGTCGGCGAGGACGTGCCCTCGCACCCGGTCGAGCGCGGCGGCGTCCTGTACGTCACGGCCGGCACCCGGGTGTACGCGCTGGACGCGGCCAGCGGGGTCGAGCGCTGGCGCTTCGAGGCCCCGGTGGTGCTGTTCACCCCGCCCGCCCTGGACGCCGACGCGGTCTACGTGGCCGACTACCTGGGCACGGTCTACGCGCTGGACGCGGCCACCGGCATGGACCGCTGGCGCGGGGTCACCGGCAGCCGCCAGGGCGCGGAGCCGGTGGTGGTCGGGGACGGCATGGTGCTGGTCGGCAGCGGCGAGGTGCTGTACGCCTTCGAGGCGGCGACCGGCCGGGAGCGCTGGCGCTACACCGCGCGCGGCGAGATCGTCGGCTCCCCGGCGGTGGCCGACGGCCTGGTGCACCTGGGCAGCCGGGACCACTCGCTGCACACCCTGGACCTGGCGAGCGGTCAGCTGCGCTGGGAGCTGGGCACCAAGGGCGAGCTCACCGGTTCGCCGGTGGCGGTCGGCGGGCGGGTCTTCGTCGGCTCCAAGGACCGCTGCGTGTACGCGCTGGACGCCTTCTACGGCACGGCGGTGCCCGCCCGCTGAGCGGTGCGGGCGGTGGGGGTGCCGGCGGTGGGGGTGCCGGCGGCGGGGGTGCCGGCCCCGCCGCCGCAGCGGGCCGTCAGGACCGGCGGGCCTGCGGGTGGCGGGCGCACCAGCCCTCCCAGGCGGAGGCGACCATCTCCTCCACGCCGTGGCGCGCGCTCCAGCCCAGTTCGCGGCGGATCAGCCCGGCGGAGGCCACCACCCGGGCGGGGTCGCCGGGGCGGCGCGGAGCCGGCTCGGGGGTGGTGTCGTAGCCGGTGACCCGGCCGATCACCGCCAGCATCTCCCGGACGCTGACGCCCTCGCCGCGGCCGATGTTGAGCACCAGCCCGGTGGCCCCGGCCGGGTCGGCGGCCAGCCGCCGGACGGCCGCCACGTGCGCCGAAGCCACGTCGGAGACGTGGATGAAGTCGCGTACGCAGGTGCCGTCCGGCGTCGGGTAGTCGTCGCCGAAGAGCAGCGGGGCCCGCCCCGCGGTGAGCCGCTCGAAGACCATCGGGACGAGGTTGGACACCCCGGCGTCGGAGAGCCCGGGGGAGGCGGCGCCGGCCACGTTGAAGTAGCGCAGGGCCACGGTGGAGATGCCGTGGGCCCGCCCGGCCGCGGCGACCAGCCACTCGCCGGCCAGCTTGGTCTCGCCGTACGGGCTCATCGGGGCGCAGGGGGTGGACTCGGTGACCAGGTCGACGTCCGGCATGCCGTAGACCGCGGCGGACGAGGAGAACAGGAAGCGCCCGACCCCGCCCCCGGCGGCGGCCTCCAGGACGGTCTGCAGGCCGATCATGTTCTCCCGGTAGTACCGGAAGGGCTGTTCGACGGACTCGCCGACCTGCTTCTTGGCGGCGAAGTGCAGGACGCCCCGCACGCCGTGCCGGTGGATCGCGGCGTCCAGGACGGCGCGGTCCAGGGTGGAGCCCTCGACCAGCGGGACGCCGGCCGGCAGGCGGGACGCGTCGCCGGTGCTCAGGTCGTCCAGGACGACGACGCGCTCACCGGCGTCCAGCAGCTGGCGGACGACGTGCCCGCCGATGTATCCGGCCCCGCCGGTGATCAACCACGTCATGCGGCGATCCTAGGGTCCGTCTTCAAGCCCCCACCTGCGGGGCGACGCCGGGGCACGCACCTCGCCGCGTTGTCGTCAGTCGCCGATGCTCCGCATGGACTCCCTCCTCCGCCTTGCGATGCACGCACCCCAACGC
>NZ_JBHTRF010000012.1:0-169537 GCF_042796115.1 Kitasatospora sp. NPDC056446
TTTATAACACACCCACCCCCACACCCGGGGGTTCATGGCCGTTCACCACTCCCCGGGGTTGCGCGCCAGTGCCTGCGCCCGCCGGCCGCCGCCCCCATTTGCGCGCCGCTCATGGCAGGCCGGTCCTGGCCCATGAGAGAAGCTCATAACCCACCCATGAGCCTCTCTCATGCCCCGCCACCGACCGCCTCCCCCGACTACCCGAGCGCCCGACTGCCCGACCGCCCGGCTACCCGACTGCCCGAGCGCCCGACCGCCCGACCGCCCGACCGCCCGACCGCCCGTCACAGCCTGCCGGGCAGCACCGCGCTGACCGCCGTCGGCCCGCCCGGCGGGCTGTCCACCAGCAGTGCCCCGTCCACCGCCGCGAGCCGCTCCGCCAGCCCGGCCAATCCGGTGCCCGCGCCGACCGCGGCACCGCCGCACCCGTCGTCGCGCACGGTCAGCCGGACCTTCCCGTCGGCCGCGGTCACGGCCAGCTCCGCCGACCTCGCGCCGCTGTGCTTGGCCACATTGGTCAGCAGTTCGGCCGCGCAGAAGTAGACGGCCCGCTCGATCACTTCCTCGGGCCTCTCCCGCAGGTCCAGCCGCACCGTGACCGGCACCGGCGAGGTCGCGGTGAGCCCGGGCAGTGCCTCCGCCAGGCCTCCGTCCAGCGCCACCGGGTGGATGCCCCGCGTCAACCGGCGCAGGCCCACGATGGTGTCGTCGGTCTGTCCACGGGCCCGGTCGACCAGGCTGCGCAGCCGCCCGAGGTCGGGTTCGGCCGGGTCGGTGAGGGCGTCGTCGGCCAGGGACAAGGTGATGGCGAGCGCGACCAGCTGTGCCTGGGTGCCGTCGTGCAGGTCGCGTTCCAGTCGTCGCAGCCGATCGCTGTTCTCGGCCAGCAGGGTGGCCCGGGCGCTCTCCAGCTCGCGCACCCGTTGCTGCGAGCGCACCGGGCCGAGCAGTGTCCGGGCGAGTACCCGGTTCGCCCGGCTGAGCGCCCGCAGGACGGCGGGTACGACGGCGAGCAGCGCGAGGCCCGCCGGGATCGCCGCCAGGTCCGACCAGCCCACCGTTCGCGGGCCCGGTTCGATCAGCCGGACCCAGAGCGGGAAGCCGACCAGCCAGCCGGAGGCGAGCGGCAGCCCGATCACGGCCAGGAAGCCGAGCGCCCCCACCGGCAGCCGCAGGAGCAGGTAGAGCAGCACCCGCCAGGCCACCGGGTCGGTCAGCACCGCCCGGCCCCGGGCGAACAGCCCGGGCGGACGCGGCACCGGCGCCGGTTCGGGCACCGGCTCGCCCAGCAGCCGGCCGACCAGCCACCGGTGCAGCCGTCCGATGCTCCGCGCGCCGAGCAGCGCGGCCACGACGAAGGGCAGGCCCAGCACGGTGAGCGAGAGCAACGCCCCCGCGTAGAGGACGGCGACGGCGTAGCCCCCGCCGAGCACCCCGAGCGGCAAGCCGAGGACGGCGAACGCCACCTCGCGGCCCCGTACGTCAAGGAACCGCCGTCGTTCCGTCACTTGTCCACCTCACCGCTCAACCGCCGACCGGCCCCAGCATCCACCACGCGCCGCACAACGACCGCACCCGCCCGGACCTGACCGCTGCCGGCACACCGGCCGCACCGGTCACACCCACAACACCAGCTGCACCAGCAGCACCAGCAGCACCAGCAGCACCAGACGCACCAGACGCACCAGACGCACCAGACGCACTGGCCGCACTCATCACATCGGAAACACTGGCGACGCCGGCCGCACCGACCCCGTCACCTCACCCCGCTCCGCCGCCCACCGCCTGCACCGCCGCCCCGCCCGTGGCCCACGCCCCGGTGCCCACGATCCCCGGTACCGTCAGGACCACCGCGCCCAGCACCAACCAGGCGCACCCCGAGCCGGGCACCACCGGCACCACGGATCCGCGCACCGCCCAGCTGAACGCGCCCGAGGCCGCTGCCGCCACCCCCGCGCCCAGCAGCACACCGACGGCCGCGACCAGGGCCGCCTCCACGGACAGCATCCGCAGCAGCTGCCCCCGCGTCGCCCCGACCAGCCGCAGCAGAGCGAACTCCCGGCGCCGGTCGGCGGTCAGCGCGACCAGCGTGTTGACGGTGGAGACCGCCGCGAAGCAGACCAGCAGGCCGAGCTCCGCCTGTCGCAGCCACACATCGGTGGCCTTGGTCACGCTGGTCACCGCGCCGGTCGCCCGGGCCACCTGGTCGGCGGTGCTGGTCATGATCAGCATCGTGCCGGAGAGCCCGACCAACAGCGCGACCGGTACCACCGCCGAGGAGAGCCGGGCCGCGTACCCGCGCAGGTTGGCGTCGGCCAGCCAGCCGGCGCGGGGGACGAGCGCCCGGACCGGGGCGCCGAGCACGACGGCCGGCACCCGTGCCGCCAACGGCCCGAGCAGGGCGACCGCGATCAGCAGCACCAGCGATCCGAGCAGGGACGCCTGCCCCGCCTTGTCCAGCTCCCCGGTGGGCCTGGTCGCGGCCAGCCGCAGCAACAGCACGCCGCCCGCCAGGACCGCCACCCCGGCCGCCGACCGCAGCAGGCCCGTCCCGCGCGGCCCGCCCGCGCCCTCGGTCAGGGCGACGGCCGGTGCGGGCCGGGTGATCCGCCGGGCAGAGGCGGCGGTGGCCGCCAGGCCGACCAGCAGCGCCACCCCGAGCGCGACCAGCATCGGCACCGGAGATCCGGGTATGTGCAGGCCGGGCGCGGCCATCCCGCGCCGCTGCAGCGCGTCGAGGAAAGCCCGGGCGGCGAGCAGGCCCACCGCCCACCCGGGGACGGCCGCGGACAGGACCGTCGCCAGGACCTGGGCGCGGACCACCCGCCGCACCTGGCGGGGCGTCGCCGCGACGGTGCGCAGCAGGGCCAGGTCACGGTGCTGCTGGCGAAGGGTGAAGCCGAGCGCGTTGGCCACGACGAACAGCGCGACCAGCACGGCGATCTCACCGAACGCCCCGGCGATCACCAGCAGGCCCGGCCCGGCCACCGGCTCCCGTGCCACCGCCTCGGGGGCCGTCAGCTGCGCGGCGACCAGCGAACCGAACAGCGTCACCGCCGCGATCGCGAGGAACAGCGCCGCCCCCAGCCCGGCGAAGGCCGCGGGCCGCCGGCGGATCTGCCCGACGGACAGGACGAGTACGGGACTGCTCATGGTGCTCACCCGCCCAACCGGCTCAGCCGCTCGCCGACCTGCGCGGCGGTCGGCCCGAACAGTTCGTCCACCAGCAGCCCGTCCGCGAGCAGCAGCACCCGGTCCGCGTACCCGGCGGCCACCGGGTCGTGGGTGACCATCACACAGGTCTGTCCGTCGACGTCGACGCCCGCGCGCAGCAGCCGGAGGACCTCATGGCCGGTCGTCCGGTCGAGCGCGCCGGTCGGCTCGTCGGCGAAGAGCACCTCCGGCCGGGCCACCAGGGCCCGGGCGATCGCCACCCGCTGCTGCTGACCGCCGGACAGCTGCCCGGGCCGGTGCCGCTCGCGCCCGGCCAGCCCGACCCGGGCCAGTGCCTCCCGGACCCGGGCCCGCTCCGGTGGCCGCCCGGCCAACCGGCCGGGCAGTTCGACGTTCTGGGCGACCGTCATCGCCGGCATCAGGTTGAACGCCTGGAACACGAACCCCATCCGGGTGCGGCGCAGCTGCGCCAGCCGCCGCTCGGGCAGCCGGGACACCTCGGTGTCGCCCCAGTGGACGGTGCCCCTGGTCGGCCGGTCCATCCCGGCCAGGCAGTGCAGCAGCGTGGTCTTGCCGGAACCCGAGGGCCCCATCACCGCCGTGAACGTGCCAGGCGCGAAGGCCACGTCCACGCCGCGCAGCGCCCGGACGGACGCCGTGCCGCGCCCGTACTCGCGGTGCAGCCCCGTCCCGCTCAGGGCCGCGCCCGTCACCCCGTCATACGCCGCCGGAGCCGCGGCTGTCGTCATCCCGTTCATGCCCTCCATCGTGGGCGCCCGGGGCCGGGAGATCGATTGTGCTGGCACCCCGATCCGGGGTTCGGAAAACCGAACCCCGCAGGTGGTGCCACCTCCCCCGGGCCCGTTCCGGCACCGCCGGGACCGGGCGCGCGGGCCCGGTCGGGTCCTCCGCGTTCCACCCCCGGCCTCCCCTGCGACCGCGCCGGGGGGAATCATGGCCTGGTGACCATCGACCCGGTGACCGCCGACCCGCTGCCCGGCCACGGCGCCCTCCTGCCCCCGCCGCGGCCCGAGGCGTGCGCCGGCCGACGGCCGGCCACACCCGCCCCCGCACCCACCACCACCGCACCCGCCACCGCACCCGCGCCCACCACCACCGCCACCGGTCCGCACGACGCCGCCTTCCTGCCCCGCCTGCGGTTCGCCCGGCGGGAGCCCGAGCGGCCGATCACCGCGCCCGTGCCCAAGCTGGGCGGCGAGCCCTGCTGGCTGGCCGACCCGGTCTGGCCGGTCTCGCCCGCCACCGGTGAACCGCTGCTGTTCGTGGGACAGTTCGCCGTGCCCGGCGCGGAACTTCGGCTGGCCTACCTGTTCCTGGAGGAGGGCGAGATCACCGGCGGCATCGACCCGGAGGCAGGGGACGCCCTGCTGCTCGTCCAACCGGGCGGGCGGATCCCGTCGTTCGCCGTGATCGGCCCGCCCGGTACCCGCGGCCGCACGCTCCGTCGCCGCGGCCCCGACGGCCCCGACGGCGCCGGGACCCCGGTCGAGTTCCACCTCGACCTGCTGCCGGTCCCGGCCGACGTCGACCGGTCGATGGACGACCGGGCAGCCTTCCAGCGGTACCTGCGCGGCGAGGGCCCGGAGGTCCCGTTCCCGGACGGCGGCCACGTGTACGACCACGTCGGCGGTCTGCCGTCCTTCCCGAGCGGCGTGGCCGGGGTCCCCGCGCCGTGGCGGTTCTTCTTCGCCCTCCAGGACGCCCCGGACGAGGGCGATCCGTACTTCCTCGACTTCGGTTACGGCGTCGGCGCCGCCTTCCTCAGCCCGGACGGCCTGGAGGGCCGCTTCTGCTGGGACATCCCGTGACCGCGCCCACCCCCTCCTCACTCTCGGGAGCCACCATGACCAGCACCCCCCTGACCGTCGCGATCCTCGGCCCGGGTGGCGTCGGCGGACTGATCGGCGGGCTGCTCGCCCGCGCCGGTCACCGCGTCGTCTGCCTGGCCGGCGGGGAGACCGCCGCCGTCCTCGGCCGGGACGGACTGCACGTCCGCAGCGGGCAGTTCGGCGAGTTCACGGCCACTGTCGAGGCCGCCACCGAGCTGCGGGAGCCGGTCGACGCGGTCTTCGTGACCGTCAAGGAGACGGCACTGGCGGACGCGCTCGACCGGATGCCCCCGCAGGTGCTCGGCGCCGCGATCGTGGTGCCGCTGCTCAACGGCCTGGACCACATGGCGGTGCTGCGCGCGCGTTACCCGGCCGCCCGGGTCGTGGCGGGCACGATCAGGGTCGAGGCCGCCCGTACGGCGCCCGGGCGGATCGAGCACACCAGCCCGTTCGCCGCCGTCGAACTCGGCGCGCCCGCCGGATCCGGCGCGTCCGCCGCACCCGGTTCCCCCGTCGAACCCTCCCCCTCCATCGAGGAGTTCGCCGCGCGGCTGCGGCAGGCCGACCTGGGCGTCGAACTGCGCGAGGACGAGACGGCGATGCTGTGGAGCAAGCTCTCCTTCCTCGCCCCCTTCGCGCTGCTCACGACCCGCCACGCGAGCGGCATCGGCGCCGTGCGCACCGAGCACCGGCCCGAACTCCTCGCCATACTGGACGAGATCACCGCCGTCACCCGGGCGGTCGGCGCACCGGCCGACGCACCGGCCCTGTTGGCGGCATTCGACCGGATCCCCGGGACGATGAAGTCCTCGATGCAGCGGGACGTGGAGGCCGGCCGGCCGACCGAGCTCGACGCCATCGGCGGGGCCGTCCTGCGGGCGGCCGACGCCCACGGGGTGGCCGTACCGACCGTCGCCCGCCTGGTCGGTGAACTGGCAGGGGGCCGCCCGGCAGGAGACCCGCGACCCGACCTGACCTGACCTGACCCGACCTGATCCGATCGAACCGACCTGAACTGGCCCAGGCGGACCCGAGCCGGCCCGAGCCGACCTGACGGAATATCACATTCCGTGGCAGGAAGAGCCTTTGCCATCCGTTCACCCGTCACACCGGAACCTCCCTACGGCAAAATGGCGTTCTCATCACGGGAGGGATAGAGACATGACAAGGAAGAAGCCGTACCGTCTGGCCGCCACCGTGCTCGCACTGCTCGTCGCGGCCCCGTTGTTCACCGCTTGCAAGAACGCCGACCAGGCCATCGACTGCGGGAAGAAGGCGATCAGCCTCACCGGAGATGTCCAGGACCTCGCGGACTCGGCGCTCAACGTCGGCCAGATCACCGACCAGGAGCGCCGCAAACACACCGTCGACGCCTTGAAGAAGATCATCGATGATGCCAAGAAGATCCGCCAGGACGGGGGGAGCAAGATCGGCTCGGCCGCCGACAAGCTCTCCAAGGCCGTCAACGATGCGATCGACAAGGTCTCGCACGGCAACCAGCCCGATTTCGGCGCGATCACCGGCGCGGCCGGAGACGTGACCAAGGCCTGCGCCGACTCCTGACGGATCCGCACTGCGACACCACCGTCGGAAGCCGACCGCTCCCGGCCCGGACCGGCCCTGACACCCGGCCGGGCCCGGGAGCACCAGCGCCACCACCGCCACCGGCGACGCCGCACCGGCTCCCTTCTCGTTCCCGGGGGCGTCGTACTCGGCCACGATCCACAGTGCGGACTCGGGAGCCGAACCCGCGGCGCTCCGACCCCGGGGCCGGGCCGGACCCGGGCGGCTCGGTCACTGGTCATGGGGGTGGAACCGCCCCTCGTGTCCTCGCGAGCCGACCCGGCAGGCGGGGCGGTCCCGCCCGGGGCCGGCCGCGGGGGCCGGTGGATCCGGGGCCGGGGCCCGGTCGCCCGACGACCACCGACTGCGCCGCTGCCACGAACGACACCGGGGTGACGGGTCCAAACACGCGGAACAGCGGTGCACCGATTCTGGCTCGTTTCCCGCACTCGGCGTCCCGTGGCACCGGGTGGTGCTTGTGGCGGGAGGGATGCGCACCTAGATTCACGACGTGTCGATCCAGTAGCTGAGAGTGGCCACGGCGTCCCGCCGTGCACTCGGTGCCCGGCGGTCCGATCGTGGTGGCCGAACGCTCTCTTCCCCGGTCGGGTGGAGATGCCCGCCGCCGGCGATGACCGACGGCGTCACCCCGGCCTGGAAGTGGCCCCGATCCATTCCCCGTCCTCTCGACTCCCTCGTGGAAAGGCTCACGCATGACCGCCCTCACCGGACAGCATGAGAACGGCCGGCACGTGAACAGCCCGTCGGAGCACGACTCGGACCCGCACGAGACCGACCTGCGCCGGATCCGCGCCCTGATCCTGGCGGCGGACGGGCCCGAGGAGCAGCTCGCGGCGGTGATCAGGTCGGCGGGCGCCGAGCAGACGGCCGCCGACCTGGTGGACGAACTGCTCAGCCGGGCCGACCTGAGCGAGCAACTCGCCGCCGCGGCGGTGGTGGTGCAGTTCGACCTCGCCTTCGACGGCCGGGTGCTCCGGCACCACCTGCTGACCGGCCCCAAGGCCGAGCACCGCGCCGGGCCGGCCGACGAGCCCGGCGCCACCGTCGCGCTGGACCTGCTCGACCTGGCCCGCGCCGTCTTCGGCGCCCGGCACACCGCAGGCCACCGCACGCCCGGGATCACCTGGCACGGCATCGAGGACCCGGCTCGGCTGATGACCGCCCTGGCGGCCTTCCCGGTCGTCCAGCAGCTGCTCCGCGGCTTGGCGGAACAGCCGCTCGACCTGGCCGAGTTGTCGCTGCGCCACGGTTCGGACAAGTGGGGGCTGCACTACTACACCGACCACTACGCCCGGCACTTCACCCCGCTGCGGGACCGGCCGCTCACCATCCTGGAGCTGGGGATCGGCGGCTACGCCGACCCGGCGGCGGGCGGTGGCTCGCTGCAGATGTGGAAGCGCTTCTTCCGGCGGGGCCTCGTCTACGGGGTCGACGTCTACGACAAGACGGCGCTGCGCGAGCAGCGGATCCACACCGTCCAGGGCGACCAGGCGGACCCGGCCTTCCTCACCGCGCTGGCCGAGCGGATCGGGCCGATCGACATCGTCATCGACGACGGCAGCCACTACTGCCCGGACGTCATCGCCGCCTTCGGCGCGCTCTTCCCGCACGTGGTCCCGGGCGGGCTCTACGTGATCGAGGACCTGCAGACCTCCTACTGGCCGGGCTACGGCGGCAGTTCGGAGCAGCTCAGCGACCCGACCACCAGCATGGGCTTCCTCAAGCAGCTGCTCGACGGCCTCAACCACGCGGAACACGAGCCGCCGACCACGCACCGCCCGAGCGGGACCGACCGGACGCTGGCCGGCGCGCACTTCTACCACAACCTGGCGGTCCTCGACAAGGGCCGCAACGAGGAGGGGACCCTCCCCGCCTGGATCCCGCGCCGGCCGATGAGCGCCGAGGAGATCGCGGGCGCCCGGCGGGCCGCCGAACAGCAGGCTGCCGAACAGCAGGCCGGGCAGCAGGCAGAGCAGCACCCCGGGGCCGGCCCGGACCAGGACCACAGCTGAGCCGCGCGGCCTGCCACGCCCCTTCTCCCGTCCCGGATCGCGCCTCTTGCTTCCCTCGTTCCTCTTCCCGACACCGACACCGACACCGACGGAGTAGCAGTGAGCCACATCCTGATGGTCAACATCCCGGCCCACGGCCATGTCTTCCCCACTCTGGCAGTCGTCGGTGAACTGGTACGCCGCGGGCACCGGGTCACCTACGCGGCCGTCGACGAATTCGCCGAGGCCCTGGCCGAGGTCGGCGCCGAACACCTGCGCTACGACTCCACCCAGCCGCTGGACAGCGTGGGCGGTCCCGAGAACGGGCGCGCCCCGCTGATCTTCCTGGACGAGAACCTCGCCATCCTGCGCGCCGTCCAGGAGCGGTTCGGCGACGCCAGGCCCGACGCGGTGGTCTACGACGCCGTGGCCTTCCAGGCCGGCCGGATACTGGCCCACGCCTGGGGGGTCCCGGCCGTCCAGTCGACGCCGTTCTTCGCCTCCAACGACACCTACTCCTTCGTGCAGCAGATGATGGAGGCGGACGGCGCGGTCCCGCTCACCCAGGAGGTGCTGGTCGAATTCGGCGTCCGGATGACCGAGTTGCTGGCCTCGCACGGCGTCGACGAGCCGGTGCAGGAGTTCATGATGCGCACCGAGGGCCTCAACGTCGTCCACGTGCCGCGGTTCTTCCAGCCGCACGGCGAGAGCTTCGACGAGCGCTTCGCCTTCGTCGGGCCGTGCCTCACGGACCGCTCCTTCCTGGGGGACTGGCAGCCCCCGGCGAGCGGCCTGCCGGTGGCGCTGGTCTCGATGGGGACCGTGCACAACAAGCACCCGGAGTTCTTCCGGCTGTGCGTGGACGCCTTCGCCGAGCTGCCCTGGCACGCCGTCGTCTCGGTCGGCAGGGGGATGGACCCGGCCGACCTCGGTCCACTGCCGGACAACGTCGAGGTCCACCGGTGGGTCTCGCACCTGGCGGTGCTCCGGCACGCCCGGCTGGTGGTCACCCACGGCGGCATGGGCGGCGTGCTGGAGTCCCTGGACGCCGGCGTTCCGCTGCTCGGAGTGCCGTCCTGGCCGGACGTCGCGGCCAACACCGCTCGGGTGGCCGAGCTGGGCCTCGGCCGGGTACTGCGGCCGGAGGAGGTCGACGTGAGCCTGCTGCGGGCCGCGATCACCGAGGTGGCCACAGACGCGGCCGTGCGGGAGCGGGGCACCGAGGCGCAGCGGCTCACCCGGGAAGCGGGCGGTGCCACCCGCGCCGCCGACGAGATCGAGGCCTACCTGAAGCGCACGGCCTGATCCCACCACAGGGCCCGGCGTCCCCGACGGGAACGTCGGGCCCGACGGGAACGGCGTCCCCGACGGGAACGGCGTCCCCGACGGGAACGGCGGGCCCGACGGGAAGCGGAACGACCGACGGCCGCCCGGGAGTCCCGGTCGGCGGTGCGCGCCACTACGGTGGGCCGATGTCATCGATCAAGCAGTTCCAGGTCGCCTTCGACTGCGCGGAACCCGAGCGCCTCGCCCGTTTCTGGTGCGAGGTGCTCGGGTACGTCGTGCCGCCGCCACCGGAGGGGTTCGCCACGTGGGAGGACTACAGGAGCGCGCAGCCGGCCGAGCGGCGGGACGCGTGGTTCGCCTGTGTCGATCCGTCAGGTGTGGGGCCGCGGTTGTACTTCCAGCGCGTCCCCGAGGGCAGGGCGGCCAAGAACCGGCTGCATCTCGACGTGCGGGTCGGTACCGGGCTGGTGGGCGAGGAGCGGCTGGCCGCGCTCGAGGCCGAATGCGCACGGCTGGTCCCGCTCGGCGCGGTGCACGTGCGGACGCTGTACGACGGCAACGACGCGTGCATCCCGATGCTGGACATCGAGGGCAACGAGTTCTGCATCGACTGAGGAGAGGCCAGGACGTGCCGCGCCGATATTTCCGAGCGCGGTGCGGCAGCAGTGGGCCCGACCGCGGAATGCCGCAGAATCCGGCGTCCGACCGGACACCCGGGAACCCGTCTCGCGGCGCGATATCGATACGATATCCGGGTCTGGGAGAATATCCGGCAGCATGCCGGCGGAGTGAATTTTCCGCTTTCGGAAAGTATTTACTCGAGGAATTCCGGGAGGACGCGGGGTGGCCATGCTCCGACGCTCAGCACACCGAGCGAGTGCGCCCGGGAGACCAGAGCCGGCCGGTTCGCGGCCTGGAAACGGCGCATCATCAGCCCGATGCGGTACTCGATGCCCTGCGGGCTCAGATAGAGCGATGCGGCCAGCCGGACGGTCGGGGTGCCGACCGCGACGCCTTCCAGGATGCGGGCGTCCACGGCGGTCAGCCGACGGACGCCCGCGCCGCCGGCAGGGCCCCCGGCCGCCGGACGGGCGTCGCCGGCGGGCCCGGACCGCGGCGGCCGCCGCGCGGGCTTGATCTCCTCAGAGGTCGCTGACGGTGTCACTCCTCGGTCCCCCTTCCCTGTCGTCCGCGGTCTCAGGCGCGCGGCGTACCGGCGAGGTGGTCGCGGAGCATGCCGGTCACCTCGTCCGCCCGGCTGCTGAGGTAGAAGTGCCCGCCGGGGAAGACCTTGAGGTCGAACGCGGCCGTCGTGCGGTCGCGCCAGTGCCCGGCCTCGGCGACCGGTGTCCAGGTGTCCTGGTCCCCCACCACGGCGGTGACCGGGCAGGTGACCCCGGCGTCACGGTCGGTCCGGTAGGCCCCCAGGGCCTGGTAGTCGCCGCGCAGCACGGGCATCACCATCGCCAGCAGTTCCTCGTCCTCCAGGAGCCGGGCGTCGGTGCCACTCATGGCCCTGACCTCGGACACGATGCCCGCGTCGTCGTGCGGGTGGGAGGGCCCGGGCCGGTCCGCGGACGGCCCCTTGCGGCCGGAGACGAAGAGGTGGTCGATCCGACCGCCCGCGCGCTCGATCCGCCGGGCCACCTCGAAGGCGACGAGCGCGCCCATGCTGTGCCCGAAGAAGGTCAGGGGGAGGTCGTCCCAGCGGCGCAGCGCTTCGGACACCTCGTCGGCCAACCGGTGCAGGTCCTGGACGCCGGGCTCCTCCCGGCGGTCCTGCCGGCCGGGGTACTGCACGGCCAGGACGTCCACCGGACCGCGCAGCGCGGCGGATACCGGGAAGTAGAAACTCGCCGAGCCGCCGGCGTGCGGAAAGCAGACCAGTCGGCGCGTGGCCGTCGGCGAGGGATGGAAGCGACGGCACCACAGGTCGCTGTCCAAAGAGAGGGAGGTCATGTCGGCCCTTCATTCCTTTCGCGAAATCCGCGCGGTGCCGGCGGACGGGGCGTGGTGATCACGTCGGACACCCGCCGCACCGGTGGACCGGCTGGTACGTACTAATACGGGATCCCCGATCGACGACGATCGGCGGGTCACGGGCGCCGCATATGACAGCCTGCCATGCCCCCGGGAATGTCAGCAAGTATGCATCGGAGCGCATCCGGCACTCATGTCCGGGTTCAAAACCGGCCGTTTTTTCGGCGAATGGTAAGAACGTTGCCGTGCGGAGCAATCCGAGGTTGTACGCCGTCAGCGACCGCCGTGGGCGAGCCGGCCCCGGCCGTCCGGCGAGTAGCGCTGACGGGTCCCGGCCGGCACCGCGTGGGCGGCCCGGTCCTGACCACCGTGACGGTGCCGCGCAGCGTAAACCCGGCATGCGCGCAAGACCTGTGCTCTAGGAATACCTCTAGATACGACAGGACCGCGTTGACCCGCTCATGGCCACCCAAGACGCTGGAGGCAGTCTTGCCCACCGGTCGTGCGATGATGAGGACTCCCCCTTGAACTTCCTGTTGCTGGGCCCGCTTTCCGTCCGGTCGAACGCGCGTGAGGTGCACGTGTCGGCGCCGAGGCAACGCGTGGTCCTGGCAGCCCTCCTCCTCAACGCCAACCGGGTGATCTCGGTCGACCGGATCGCCGAGTACGTCTGGGACGGCGCCCCGCCGCCGAGTGCCGCCGCGACCGTCCGCACCTATGTGATGCGCCTGCGGCAGTCGCTGGGCGAGCACGCCTCCGCCCGGATCCTCACCCGGGCGCCCGGCTACCTCCTCGAACTCGGCGAGCACGAGAGCGATCTCGGGCAGTTCACGGCCCACCGCCGGCGCGCGGCGGAGCTGGCCGAGCGCGGAGACCTGGAGGGTTCCTCCGCCGAGCTGGCCCAGGCGCTCGCCCTGTGGCGCGAGGAGCCGCTGGCGGACATCCCGTCGCAGACGCTGCGCGATGTGGAGGGCCGCTACCTCCAGGAGCTTCGCCTGCAGACCATGGAGATGCGGTTCGACGCGGAGCTGGCGCTGCTGCGGCACGCCGAGGTCGTGCCGGAGCTGGTACGGCTGGTGCGGAAACACCCCTTACGCGAGGCCCTGGTGGGCAAGCTGATGCTGGCGCTGGGCCGCTCCGGACGGCAGTCGGAGGCCCTGGACCTCTACCAGCGGACCCGGGCGCTGCTCGTCGAGCAGCTCGGCGCCGAGCCGAGCACCGATCTGCGCGAGGTCCACCGGCACATCCTCTCGGCCCATGACCGGCCGCGTGCGCCCGAGCCGCCGGAGCAGCACGCGAAGGCCCCGGAGGCGGCCGTCGCGTCGGCACCGGCCGCCGCCTGGGAACGACCCTGCCGGCCGAGCCCGGCGCAGCTGCCCTCGGTGCCGCTGCCGCTGTCGGCCCGCTCCGGTGCGCTGGCGCGGCTGCAGCACTTCCTCACGACCGGCACGGTCCCCGCGGGCATGGTGCCGACGGCGGTGGTGACCGGCCGGGGCGGGGTCGGCAAGAGCGCGCTGGCCCTGCACGCGGCGCACGCCGTGCGCGGTTCCTCGGTGCACGGCCAGCTCTACGCGGACCTCGGCGGAGCCGCGCGGCCGCTGACCGCCCGGGCGGTGCTGCCGCGGTTCCTGGCGGACCTCGGTGTGCCCCGGGACGAGATACCCGAGGAGGAGTCGGAACGGGAGAGCCTCTACCGCTCGCTCACCGCGGGCCGCCGTCTGCTGGTGGTACTCGACAACGCCTCCGGCACCGCGCAGGTGCGGCCGCTGATACCGGGCAGCGGGGGCAGCAGGCTGCTGGTGACCAGCCGACGGCGGCTGGCCGATCTGGAGGGGGCGTCCCCCCTGGTGCTCGGCCCGCTGGACGAGGCCGGGTCGCTGGAGCTGCTGGGCAGCATCATCGGCCCGGCCAGGGTCGGTGCCGAACCGCGGTCGGCCCGTTCGGTGCTGACGGTCTGCGCGGGCCTGCCGCTGGCGATCCGGATCGCGGGGACCCGGCTGCTGGAGCGCCCGCACTGGACCATCGGGCACTTCGCCCGGCGGCTCACGGACGCCCCGCGGCCGCTGGACGAACTGTGCGCGGGCGACCTCGGTGTCCGGCCCTGCCTCGACGCCGACCACGCCGGGCTCCGGCGGACGGCTCCGGCCGGGGTCGACCCGGCCGAGGTGTTCGCCGCGCTGGGGGCCGCCGGCTCGCGTTCGGTCTCCAGCAGCAGGGTCGCGGTGATGTTCGGCTGCTCCGAGGCGCAGGCCGAGGAGGCCCTGGACGCCCTGGTCGAGGCGCATCTGCTGGGTGAGCCGGCGGGGGGCCGCTATCGGCTGGACGCGCTGCTGCGGGCGTACGCCCGCGAGCGGGCGCAGGCGGTCGCCGTACGGCAGCACGACCACCCGTACATGCGCGCCGGCTGACCGTCCCGGCGGCCCGCTCCCCCTTCCCCTGATGCTTTTCGACCCGATCTCCTCAGACCTGCTCTCCTCAGACCCGATTTCCTCGGACCCGATCTCCTCGGACCCGATCTCCTTCGAGAGGACCCCTACGCCATGGCCCACCAGACGGAAGCCACCCACGACCTGCTCGCCTACGTCCGGGAGGTCTCCCTCCGTGACGACGATCTGCTCAGGGAGCTGCGGGAGGCCACCGCGGACCTGCCCGGCGGGACCGCCATGCAGGTGATGGCGGAGGAGGGCCAACTGCTCTCCCTGCTGGTCGGGTTGACGGGGGCCCGGGCGGTGCTGGAGATCGGCACCTTCACCGGCTACAGCACCCTGTGCATGGCCCGCGCGCTCCCGGCCGACGGGGTGCTGGTGTCCTGCGACATCGACGACCGGTGGCCGGCCATCGGCGCCGACTTCTGGAAGCGGGACGGGGTCGACTCGCGGATCGACCTGCGGATCGGCGATGCCACCGCGACCCTGGACGCGCTGCTGTCGGAGCGCGGGCCGGAGAGCTTCGACCTGGTGTTCATCGACGCGGACAAGAGCAACTACGTCCGCTACTACGAGACTTCGCTGGCGCTGCTGCGCGCCGGCGGTCTGATCGTGGTCGACAACACCCTCTTCTTCGGCCGGGTCGCCGATCCGGCCGCCGTGGACCCGGACACCGTCGGGGTCCGGGCCTTGAACCGGCTGCTGCACGAGGACCCCCGGGTGGAGCTGTCGCTGCTGGTGATGGCCGACGGGATCACACTCGTCCGCAAGCGCTGAGGCGGCGGGCCGGGGCCCGGGAGCGCCGACCGCCGCCGCCGCGGTCACGACGTTCCCGGGCCCCCTTCCGGCACGTTCAGGTCGGGTGCGTCCACGCTGATGACGGTGGACACCACGCGCGGGCCGGGGACCAGGTGGAGGCGCTGGAGTCCGCTGTCCTCCGCGGCCGGCGGGAGGACGGCGGCACACGGGCACGGGGCTTCGTCCAGGCCCTCGAAGCCCGCGAACCGGTAGGCGATCTCCATCATCCGGTTGCGTTCGGTCGCCCGGAAGTCCGCGACCAGGTGGACTCCGGACCGGGCGGCGGCGTCGGCCAGCCAGTTCAGCAGGGTCGCGCCGGCGCCGTAGGCGACGACCCGGCAGGAGGTGGCGAGCAGCTTGAGGTGCCACAGGCCCGGGTGCCGTTCGAGCAGCAGGACGCCGACCGCGCCGTGCGGGCCGAACCGGTCGGTGAGGGCGACCACCAGGACCTCGTGCCGGGGGTCGGTGATCAGGCCGCGCAGCACCGCGTCCGGGTAGTGGACCCCGGTCGCGTTCATCTGGCTGGTGCGCAGGGTGAGTTCCTCGACCCGGGACAGCTCCTCGCCGGTGGCCCGGCCGATGCGCATCCGCAGGTCCAGGGAGCGCAGGAACTCCTCGTCGGGGCCGGGGGCGGCCGCCCGCTCGGCCTCGCGGCGGAAGCCGGCCTGGTACATCTGGCGGCGGCGCCGGGAGTCGACGGTGCTGGCCGCGGGGGTGAACTCGGCGAGTTCGGGGAGGGCGAGGACCTGCTCGGCCGGGTAGCACCGTACGTCGGGCAGGTGGAAGGCCACTTCGGCGCGTTCGGCGGGCCGGTCGTCGACGAAGGCGATGGTCGAGAGCGCGAAGTTCAGCCGGTCCGCGATCCGGCGCACCGAATCGGACTTGCTGCCCCACCCGATCTCCGGCAGGACGAAGTACTCGGCCAGCCCGAACGCCTCCAGCCGGGCCCAGGCGTGCTCGTGGTCGTTGCGGCTGGCGACGGACTGGAGGATGCCGCGCGAGTCGAGCTCGATCACCACCTTGCGCACCTCGTCCGGCAGGTGCACCTCGCCGTCCTCCAGCAGGGTGCCCTGCCAGAGGGTGTCGTCCAGGTCCCAGACCAGGCACTTCACAATCTCGGCCATGCCGTCCTTCCTCGTCTCCTCGGCCGTGGGCCCGCTCACCGTGCCCCCGGAGCGGAGAGGGCGTGCTGTGCCAGCATCAGCCGGCACAACTCGTTGCTGCCCTCGATGATCTCCATCAACTTGGCGTCCCGGTACGCCCGGGCCACCGCGTGCCCGTCCCGGGACCCGGCCGAGGCCAGTACCTGGACGGCCGTCGCCGCGCCCCGGGCGGCCTGCGTCGCGCTGACGTGCTTGGCCAGGACGGTCGACACCACCTGGTCCGGCGACCCTTCGTCCCAGCAGCGGCTGGCGTGCTCGCAGACCCGCGAGGCCACCTGCTCGGCCGTGTAGAGGTCGGCGAGGTGCCCGGCGACGAGCTGGTGCTCCGCGAGCGGCCTGCCGAACTGCTGCCGCCCCGAGGCGTGCGCGGTGGCCGCCGCCAGACAGGCCCGCAGGATGCCCACGCACCCCCAGGCGACGGACATCCGCCCGTAGGCCAGCGCGGTCGTCACCAGCAGGGCGGGCGGCAGTCCGTGACCGCCCAGGACGCTGTCGGCCGGCAGCCGCACCCCGTCGAGGTGGACGTCCGCGTGTCCGGCCGCCCGGCAGCCGAGCGGGTCGGCGATCCGCTCGATCCGGACGCCGGGTGTGTCGGCGGGCACCACGACGGCCACCGCGCCGTCCTCGTAGCGGCCGACGATGACCAGCAGGTCGGCGTAGTGGGCGGCGGTCACCCACTTCTTGTGCCCGTCGACGACGACCGCGTCGCCGTCGCGGCGGACGGTTGTCGTCATCGCCGAGAGGTCGCTGCCGGCGCCGGGCTCGCTGAAGCCGACCGCCGCCAGTCCGCCACCGGTCAGCCGGGGGAGGAAGGCGGCCGACTGCTCGGCGGTGCCGAGGCGCTGGATGGTCCATGCCGCCATGCCCTGGGAGGTCATCACGCTGCGCAGCGAGCTGCACAGGCCGCCCACGTGGGCGGTGTACGCACCGCTGCGCGTGCTGCTGAGCCCCCAGCCGCCGTACTGCTCCGGGACTTCGGCGCACAGCCGGCCCTCCGCGCCCAGTTCGCGGAGCAGGTCCAGCGGGATGAGGCCGGTCCGGTCCCACTCCCCCGCCTGGTCGCCGACCCGCAGGGCGACGGAGGTCATGGCGCTGTTCAGGTCCTCACCCATTCCGGCCCCCGGCGGCGGGCACCCGGAGCCGGCCCACCAGCTCCGCCATCCGGCGTACGGTGCGGAAGTTGTCCAGCCGCAGGTCCGCGCCGCGGACGGCGATGGCGTAGGTCTTCTCCAGGTGCACCACCACCTGCATGGCGAACAGGGACGACAGGCCGCCGGCCTCGAACAGGTCGGTGTCGGCGTCCCAGGCGGTTCCGGTGTGTCCCTCCAGGAATCCCAGCAGTTCCTTCTCCAGGTCGTGGGTGTCGGGCGTGTTCGCTGTGGTCATGGCCGTCTCCTCGTCGGGGTGATCAGGTGTGGTCGGGGTGGTCAGGTGTGGTCGGGGTGGTCAGGTGTGGTCGGGGTGGTCAGGTGTAGTCGTAGAAGCCGCGCCCGGACTTGCGGCCCAGCCGGCCCTCGCGGACCAGCCGGAGCAGCAGTTCGGCGGGGCGGCAGCCGTCGTCGCCGGTGCGTTCGTGGAGCACGGTGAGGGAGTCGACGAGGTTGTCGATGCCGATCAGGTCCGCGGTGCGCAGCGGGCCGGTGGGGTGTCCCAGGCAGCCCTGCATCAGGGCGTCGACGTCTTCCGCGGTCGCCGTGCCCTCCTCCACGACCCGGGCCGCGTCGTTGATCATCGGGTGCAGGATGCGGCTGGTCACGAAGCCGGGTGCGTCCCGGACGACCACCGCCCGCCGCCGCAGCGCCGTGAGCAGGGCCGCCACGGCGGCCATCGCCGGGTCCCCGGTCTTGGCGCCGCGGACCACTTCGGCGGTGCCGATCAGGTAGGGCGGGTTCATGAAGTGGGTGCCGACCAGGTCCTCCGGGCGCTCCACCGCCCCGGCCAGTTCGTCGACGGGGATCGAGGAGGTGTTGGTGATCAGCAGGGTTCCGGGCCGGACCAGTCCGGAGACCTCGGACAGGACGGCGGCCTTGATCGCGGCGTTCTCGGTGACCGCCTCGACGACGGCGGTGGCTTCGGCGGCGGCCTTGAGCGAGGTGCCGGTGGCCAGGGCGCCGAGGGGCGTCCCGGCGGGCAGGGCGCCCATCAGCTCGGCCAGCCGGAGGTCGCTGTGGATCAGGTCCGTGGCCCGGTCGAGCCGTTCCCGGTCGATGTCGACCAGGTGGACCGGCAGGCCGTGTCCGAGGGCGAGGACGGTGATGCCGACGCCCATCACCCCGGCTCCCAGCACGGTGAGGGCGTGGCGCGGGGGGGAATCGTCGTACGGGGCCGTGGTCAACGGGATCTCCTTCGGTTTCACAGGTCTTCGGGGGTGCGGAGGGTGGTGGCGAGCCAGTCGGCGACGGCGTCGCCGGTGGTCGCGACATGCTGTTCCATGAGCGAGAAGTGGTCTCCGGGAACGTCGACGACGGTGTCGGCGCCGGCCCAGGTCGAGCGCCAGTCACCGGCGTCGGCGGACGGGCGGCCGAGCGGGGTGGAGGCGCGGACCAGCAGCAGCGGGGCGCGGACCGCCGGGGGTTTCCAGTCGTCGAGCAGACGGAAGTAGCCGCCCATCGCGGTCAGCCTGGTCCCGTCCATCGGGGCCGCCCGGTCCTCGCGGTCGAACATGCCGCCCAGCAGGACGTCGTTGAACTGGGTGATGCCCTGGTTGTCGGAGAGGTAGGTGTCCAGCAGCACCACGGCCGCCGGGCCCTCGCCGCGCTGCTCCAGCGCGGCGGCCACTCCGTGGGCGAGCGTGCCGCCGGAGGAGGAGCCGGCCAGGACGAGCGTCCGTCCGGGCAGTTCCCGGAGCAGTGTCGTCGCCTGGAAGTCCAGCAGGGCCGCCATGTCGGCGGGCAGTTCCTCCTCGGGGGCGAATCCGGGGGCGTCCAGGGCCGCGACGGCGTAGCGGTCCCGGAAGCGGGCGGCGAAGCGGGCGTACTGGTGGGCACCGCCGAGGGCGACGATGGAGCCGAAGCAGACGAGTACGGGGGCGTCGGCGCGCTCGTTCAGGCGCAGCAGCCGCGGCCCGGCGCCGGCGGCCGCGAGGTCGCTGCCGCTGGGGAAGGCCGGGCGCAGGGCGGAGGCGTGCTTGAGCAGGGCGATGCCGTCGTCGATCCGGCCGAGTTCGCAGGCCCGGCGGAACAGCACGCTCACCGGGTCGGTGTCGGCGCCGTCGGTTCCGGTCGCGGCGGCTCCGGTTGCGGCGGTTCCGGTTGCGGGTGCCGTGTCGGGCCGGGGGGTGTCGTCCGTCCGGGCCTCGGCGGCGAGGCGCTCCGCGAGCACGGCGGGGGTGCCGCTGTCGAAGACGGCGGAGGGCCGCAACCGCAGTCCGGTGGCGGCGGCCAGCCGGTTGCGGAGCTCGACCGCGGTCAACGAGTCGAATCCGACGGAGAGGAAGGGCACCGTCGCGGACAGCGCCCCGGAGTCGGTGTGGCCGAGGACTTCGGCGGCCTGGGCGAGGACGATGTCGAGCAGGACCAGCCCGCGTTCCTGGGCGTCGGCGGCGGCGTCGAGCCGTTGCCGCAGCGCCGCAGCGGCGGTCGGCGTCCCCTTCGCTCCGGTCGTCGCGCTCGGGCCGCGCCGGACCAGCGAGCGCAGCATCGGGTGCACCGGGCCGTCGCCGCGCACGGTGAGGTCGAGGTGGGCCAGGACGACGGGGCTCCCGTCCCCCGGCGGGGCGGCGTCCGGGGCGCACACCGTGTCCAGCAGGGCCATGGCCTCCTCGTCGGAGAGGCCGCGGGCGCCGCGCCGGTCGATGCGCCGCCGGTCGGCGTCGCCGAGCTCCGCCGTCATCCCGCTCGCCCGCTCCCAGGGGCCCCAGGCCAGGGACAGGCCGGGGAGCCCGAGCCGTCGGCGTTCCGCGACGAGGGCGTCGAGGGCGGCGTTGGCGGCCGAGTAGGACGCCTGGCCGGGGCTGCCCAGCACGCCCGCGGCGGAGGAGAAGACGACGAACGCGGACAGGTCCGCTCCCCGCGTCAGCTGGTCGAGGTGCCGAGCGGCGTCGAACTTGGGCCGCAGGACGGCGGTCATCCGCTCCCCCGTCAGCCCGTCCAGCAGACCGTCGTCGAGCACTCCGGCGGTGTGGACCACGGCGCACAGCGGATGGCGTTCGGGGATGGCCGCCAGGGCGGCGGCCAGGGCCTGACGGTCGGACACATCACAGCTGACGGCGGCCAGTTCGGCTCCGGCCTCGGCCAGCTCCGCCGTCAGCTCCGGCATGCCGGGGGCATCGGCGCCGCGGCGGCTCAGCACGAGGAGGTGGCGTACCCCGTGCGCGGCGACCAGGTGGCGCGCCAGGACGGCCGCGAGGGCGCCGCCCCCGCTCACCAGTACCGTCCCTTCGGACGGCCCGAACGGGCCGGCCGGCCGGGTCTCGGTGGCCGTGGCGGTGGTGGCGGTGTCTGTGGCGGTGGCCCTGGTGGCCGTGGCGGTGATGGCCGGCGGGCGTACCAGTCGGGGCGCGTACAGGACGCCACCGCGCAGGGCCGCCTGCGGCTCGCCCGTGGCGAGGAGCTCGGCGAGCGCGTCGCCGAGACCGTCCGGGTCCGGCCCTTCGGTGTCCAGCAGCACGAACCGGTCGGGGTGTTCGAGCTGGGCGGCTCGGAGCATGCCCCAGACAGCCGCCGCACCGAGGTCCGTCGGCTGCGGCCGCGCGCCGAGCGGGCCGGTCGCGCCCCGGGTGAGCACCACCAGGGGCGTACGGGCGGTGGTGTCGTCGGCCAGGTGGGCCTGGAGGCGCTCCAGGACCCCGGACGCGACCGCGTGCACCGCCGCCGGGTCCGCGTCCCGGGCGGAGGCGTCCGCGGCCACGGTGTCGGCGGACGCGCCGTCTGCGGTCACGCCGTCCGTGGTCACGGTGTCGGCGGACGGGGGGCAGGTCAGCAGCATCGCGTCGGGTGTCGCGGACGGGGGTTCGGTGGGCAAGGCGGCCGGCAGCAGCCGCTCGTCCTGCGGGCCGAGGAGGCCCCAGCGGGTCACCGGGCGCGGGCCGGGCCCGGCAGTGACCGGCGTCCAGCCGACGTGGAAAACGGAGTCGGAGGAAGCCCGCAGTGCGGCGGTGGACGCCGTGCGCAGGGTGAGCGAGCCGACCGTCGCCACCGTGCGCCCCGAGGGATCGGTGATGCGCGCGGTGACGGCGTCCGGGCCGTCGGGGCGCAGCCGGACGCGCAGGACCGGCGCGTCGGAGGTCTCGATCGCGACGCGCTGCCAGGAGAACGGCAGGGGGACGCCGTCGGCGGGCTCCGCCGTCGCGGCGCCTTCGCGCAGACCGGTCGTCTGGAGGGCCGCGTCCAGGAGCGCCGGGTGCACGCCGAAGCCGCCCGCTCCGCCGGCGGGGAGGCCGTCGGGCAGGGCTACTTCGGCGTGGATCGCGTCCGCGGTGCGCCATGCGGCGCGCAGGCCCCGGAACGCCGGGCCGTAGGCGACGCCCCGGGTTTCGAGCAGCCCGTACAGTTCGTCCACGTCGAGGGGGACGGCGTCGGGCGGGGGCCAGGTGCCGGCCGGTTCGGTCGTGTCGTCCCGGTCGGCCGAAGGGTCCAGGTCGACTGAGGGGTCCGGGTCGGCCGAGGGGTCCAGGGGGCCGACCGCGCCGGTCGCGTGCCGGGTCCAGGGCCGGTCGGCGGAGCCGGGGGCGGCCTCGGGCCGGGAGTGGAACTCCACCGGGCGCCGTCCCGTGCCGTCTTCGGCGCCCACCCGTACGCGCAGTTGCACGGCCTGGTCGTCGGGCAGCAGCAGCGGGGCGGCGAGGGTCAGTTCCTCCACGAGGGCGCAGCCGAGGCTGCGGCCCACGTGCGCGGCCAGCTCCACGAGGGCCGCGCCGGGCAGGATCACGGTTCCGGCCACGGCGTGGTCGGCGAGCCAGGGGTGGGTGGCCAGGGAGAGCCGGCCGGTGAAGAGGGTGCCCGCGTCGTCGGGCAGGTCGACCGCCGCGCCGAGCAGCGGGTGGTCCGCGGCGGACTGGCCGGCGGCCGCCTGGTCCCGCTCGGCCGGCAGGGCGTCGAGCCAGTAGCGGCGTCGTTGGAAGGCGTAGGTGGGCAGGTCCACCCGCTGGGCGCCGGTTCCCGCGAACAGCCGCTCCCAGTCGACGCGCAGGCCCCGGACGTGTGCCTCAGCGAGCGCGAGCTGGAGTCGGCGGAGCCCTCCGGCCCCGCGCCGCAGGGTGTCGAGCACCAGCGTCTCCGGGGCGCCCGCGTCGGCGGCGGTGTCCTCGATCGCGTACATCAGGGCGGGCTGGGGGCCGGCCTCGATGAGGACGCGGTGCCCGGCTGCGAGGAGCGAGCGGGTCGCCCGCTCGAACTCGACGGTCTGCCGGATGTTGCGGTACCAGTACTCGGGGCCCAGGGACGTCGTGTCCAGCAGGCCGCCGGTCACGCTGGAGTAGTAGGGCACCGTACCCGCGAGGGGGGTGATCCCGTCCAGGTCGGCGAGCAGGCGCTCGCGGATCCGCTCCACGTGCGAGGAGTGCGACGCGAAGTCGGTTTCGATGCGGGTCGCCCACACCCCTTCCTCCAGGAGTTCCTCCACCAGGGCCGTGACCGCGTCGGCGTCGCCCGACACCGCCACCGATGACGGGCCGTTCACCGCCGCCACCGAGAGCCGGCCCGCCCACGGGGCGAGGCGCTCCCGGGCCACGTCCACCGGCAGGGGCACCGAGGCCATCCCGCCACGGCCCGCCAACGCCCCCACCGCGCGGGAACGCAGCGCGACCACCCGGGCCCCGTCCTCCAGGCTCAGGCCGCCCGCCACCACGGCGGCGGCGATCTCGCCCTGGGAGTGGCCGACCACCGCGTCCGGTACGACGCCGAACGAGCGCCACACCTCCGCCAGCGACACCATCACCGACCACAGCACCGGCTGCACCACGTCGACCCGCGCCAGCAGCGCCTCCGAACCCAGCGCCTCCGCCAACGACCAGTCGACGTAGGGCGCCAGCGCCCGCCCGCACTCGGCCATCCGTTCCGCGAACACCGCCGATTCGGCCAGCAGCTCCGCGGCCATCCCCACCCACTGCGATCCCTGACCCGGGAACACCAGCACCGAACGGCCCGGGGGCAGCCCGTTGCCGACCGTCACGCCCGCCGCTCGCGCGCCCCGCGACAGGGCGGCGACACCGGCCAGCAGTTCGTCCCGGTCCGCCCCCACCACCACCGCGCGCTCCGCGAACCGCGAACGCCCCGCCGCCAGCGAATGGCCGACGTCCGTCACGCTCAGGCCCGGTTCCGCCACCACCCGCTCGTACAGCGCCGTCGCCTGGGCGCGCAGCGCGTCCGGAGTACGCGCCGACAGGATCCAGGGGACGGCG
The DNA here is from genome assembly GCF_042796115.1 of Kitasatospora sp. NPDC056446. Classification (NCBI taxonomy): domain Bacteria; kingdom Bacillati; phylum Actinomycetota; class Actinomycetes; order Kitasatosporales; family Streptomycetaceae; genus Kitasatospora; species Kitasatospora sp. NPDC056446. The sequence goes on from NZ_JBHTRF010000012.1 coordinate 23,593, forward strand.
GCGGGCACCGGTTCCGGCGTGGCGGGCCCCTCGGGAGCCGCCGGGTCGGCCGGGGCCTGTTCGAGGATGACGTGGGCGTTGGTGCCGCTGGCGCCGAAGGAGGACACCCCGGCCCGGCGCGGACGTCCCGTCTCCGGCCAGGGGGCGGCCTCGGTGAGCAGGGAGACGGCTCCCTCGGTCCAGTCGATCTGGGGCGAGGGACGGTCGACGTGCAGGGTGCGCGGCATCACGCCGTGCCGCAGCGCGAGCACCGACTTGATCACTCCGCCGACACCCGCGGCGGCCTGGGTGTGGGTCAGGTTGGACTTCAGCGAGCCCAGCCGCAACGGCCGCCCGGCGGGCCGGTCCTGACCGTACGTGGCCATGAGCGCCTGCGCCTCGATGGGGTCGCCGAGGACGGTGCCGGTGCCGTGCGCCTCCACCATGTCGACCTCGGACGGGTCGAGTCCGGCACGGGCGAGCGCCCCGTTGATGACGCGCTGCTGCGCGGGCCCGTTCGGCGCGGTCAGCCCGTTGCTGGCGCCGTCCTGGTTGACGGCCGAGCCGCGGATGACGGCCAGGACGGGGTGCCCCGCGCGCCGGGCGTCCGAAAGCCGTTCCAGCAGGAGCAGGCCCAGGCCCTCCCCGAACCCGGCTCCGTCCGCCGCGGACGAGAAGGACTTGCTGCGCCCGTCGGGTGCCAGGCCGCGCTGGCGGCTGAACCCGACGTACAGGCCGGGGGTGGACATCACGGTCACCCCGCCGGCCAGGGCGAGGGTGGTGTCGCCGGAGCGCAGCCCCTGGCAGGCGAGGTGGACGGCGACCAGGGAGGACGAGCAGGCGGTGTCCAGGGTGACCGCCGGGCCTTCCAGGCCCAGGGTGTAGGCGATCCGGCCCGAGGCGACGCTGGGGATGGTGCCGGTGCCGAGGAAGCCCTCCACTTCGTCGGGCACCCGGCCGAGCCGGGACCCGTACTCGCTGTAGATCACCCCGGTGTAGACGCCGGTGCGGCTGCCGCGCAGGGTCGCCGGGTCGATGCCCGCGCGTTCCACCGCTTCCCAGGACGCTTCCAGCAGCAGCCGTTGCTGCGGGTCCATGGCCAGGGCCTCGCGCGGCGAGATACCGAAGAAGCCGGGGTCGAAGCCGGTCGCGTCGTGGAGGAAGCCGCCTTCCCGGACGTAGAAGGTGCCGGGGGCGTCGGGGTCGGCGTCGAAGCCGCCCTCGACGTCCCAGCCGCGGTCGGTGGGGAACGGCGAGACCGCGTCGCGTTCCTTGACCAGCAGCTCCCACAGGTCTTCCGGGGTGCGTACGCCGCCGGGGTAGCGGCAGCTCATCGCCACGATGGCGATGGGCTCGGCGGAGTCGTCGCGGAGCCGTCGGTTCTCCTGCCGCAGGCGCTGGTTGTCCACCAGCGAGGCGCGCAGGGCGGCGACCACCTGGTCCGTGTCGGTGGGCATGGGGTCGGGCTTCTCCTTCTGCGGCTGTCGGTCAGTCACGTTCGCCACCCAGGGCCATCCGGACGAGGTCGTCGACGGCCATGGCGTTGATGTCGGCGGCGGGAGCCGGCGTGTCCGGTGTCTGCGGCCGGTCGGCGGGGTACGCCCCGGCGGCCTTCCCGGTGCCGGCCGGGCCGCCCGGCCCGTCGGGTACCAGGCGCCCGCTGAGGTAGGCGGCGACGGCGGCCGGGGTGGGGTGGTCGAAGACCAGGGTGGCGGGCAGCCGGCGGCCGCTGGCGGCGGCGAGCCGGTTGCGGAGCTCGACGGAGGTGAGCGAGTCGAAGCCGAGGTCCTTGAACGCCTGGTCCGGGTCGACGGCCTCGGGCCCGCCGTGGCCGAGGATGTCGGCGACCCGGCTCCGTACCAGGTCGAGCAGGGTGGCGACGCGTTCCTCCGGGGTGAGGCCGGCCAGCCGGCGGCGCAGCGAGTCCGCTTCGGCGGCGTCCGCCCCGGAGGCGGGGCGGCGTGCGGTGCCGGGGACCAGGGCGGTGAGCAGGGCCGGGACGGGTCCGGTCCGGGCCGCCGTCCGGAGCCGGCCGAGGTCGATCTTGACCGGGACGAGCAGTGGTTCGTCCAGGGTGAGCGCCGCGTCGAACAGGGCCAGGCCCTCTTCGCTGCCGATGGCCGCGGTGCCTCCCCGGGACATCCGCCGCAGGTCGGCGGCGGTGAGCGTGCCGGTCATGGTGCTGCGGCGCGCCCACAGGCCCCAGGCGAGCGACTGGGCGGGCAGCTTCAGGGCACGGCGGTGCTGGGCGAGCGCGTCGAGGAAGGCGTTGGCGGCCGCGTAGTTGCCCTGCCCGGCGTTGCCGACCGTGGCGGACGCGGAGGAGAACAGGACGAAGGCCGACAGCGCGAGGTCACGGGTGAGGTCGTGCAGGTTGAGGGCCGCGTCGACCTTGGGCCGCAGGACGTGGCGCATCCGCTCGGGGGTCAGCGACTCGATCGTGCCGTCGTCCAGGACGCCGGCCGCGTGGACGACCGCGCTCAGCGGGCGGTCGGCGGGGATGCCGGCGAGCAGCGCGGCGAGCGCGTCCCGGTCGGCGACGTCACAGGCCTCCACGTCCACCCGGGCGCCGAGGCCGCGCAGTTCGGCGGCGAGGTCGGCCAGGCCCCGGGCGTCCGGGCCGCGCCTGCCGACGAGCAGCAGGTTCCGTACGCCGTGCGCGGTCACGAGGTGCTGTGCCACCAGGCCGCCGAGCGCGCCGCCGGCCCCGGTGACGAGGACGGTTCCCCCGGCCGCGGCGATACCGGACGGTGTGTCCGGGTCCGGGTCCGTGGCCGTGGCGACGGTGGCCCTGGTGAGGCGGGCGGCGAGGAGCTCTCCGCCGCGTATCGCCAGCTGGGGTTCCGTTCCGGCCAGTGCCCGGGGCAGCAGGCCGGCCACGGCAGCCGGGTCGTCGGTGTCGATCAGCAGGAAGCGGTCCGGGTGCTCGGACTGGGCGGAGCGGACGAGGCCGCGGACCGCGGCGCCGGTGAGGTCGGTGACCTCCTCGCCGGCTGCCGTGGAGACCGCGCCCCGGGTGACGAGCACGAGCCGGGTGCCGTCGTCCCACCGCGGGTCGGCCAGCCAGTCCTGGACGAGCCGCAGGGCGTCGTCCAGTGCGGTGTGCACGGATGCGGCGTCGGGCGGGGACGAGAGGTCCGGGGTGGTGTGGTCGCACCAGGCCAGCACGGCGGCGGGCGACGGCGCTCCCCCGTCCAGCGCGGCACCGAGCGCGGCCAGGTCCGGGTGACTGTCCGGGAAGAGTTCCCCGCCGCCGAGGACGGCCCAGTGTCCGAGGGGGTCGGCGGGTGCGGTGGCGGGCGCCGCCGACCACTGCACCCGGTAGAGGGATTCCGGGCCGCCGCCCGGGCGGAGGGTGTCGAGGTCGACCGGGCGGACGGCGAGCGCCTCGACCGACGCGACCGGGAGGCCGTTCGGGTCGGTCGCGTCGATCGACACCGATCCGTCCGGCCGGAAGCCGAGCCGTACCCTGAGCGCGGTGGCTCCGGAGGCGTGCAGCCCGACTCCGCTCCAGGAGAACGGCAGTCCGGCGGACGGCCGGTCCTCGCCCGGTCCGGTGTCCGGCCGAGCCCGCAGGAACAGCCCCTGGATGGCGGCGTCCAGGAGGGCGGGGTGCACGCCGAAGGCGGAGGCGGACCGGTGCTGGTCCTCGGGCAGACGGACCTCGGTGAAGATCTCGTCACCCCGGCGCCAGGCGGCGGTGAGCCCGCGGAAGGCGGGTCCGTAGCCGTAACCGGAGGCACCGAACCGCTCGTACAGGTCGTCGACGGGGATCGGGACGGCGCCGGGCGGGGGCCAGGAGCCGGCCTCGTCCGGTACGGCCGAGGGCGACGGCTCGCGGGTCGTGGCGTCGGCGGTGAGCCTGCCGGTCGCGTGCGCGGTCCAGTGCGGGGTCGCCGCGTCCTCGCGGCAGGAGAACAGGTCCAGTGAGCGGCTGCCGTGCGCGTCCGCGGCGCCGACCCGGACCTGTAGGCGGACGGCGGTGTCGGCGGGTATCAACAGCGGTGACTGGAGCGTGAGTTCCTCCACCGTGCGGCAGCCGGCCTCGTCCGCCGCGCGTACCGCGAGTTCCACGAAGGCCGCACCGGGCAGCAGGACCGTGCCGGCCACCGCGTGGTCGGCGAGCCAGGGGTGGGTACGCAGCGAGATCCGGCCCGTGAGCAGCAGTTCACCCGTGTCGGCCAGTTCGACGGCCGCTCCGAGGACGGGGTGGTCGGCCGGATCGAGCCCGGCGGCGCCCACATCGGCCGCTGCGGTGCGCGCCGGCTCGGGCCAGTAGCGGCTGCGCTGGAAGGCGTAGGTCGGCAGCTCGACACGCCGCGCCTCCGGGAACGCACCCGTGAAGTCCGCCCCCAGTCCGCGCTCCCAGGCACGGCCGACCGCGAGCAGCACCTGGGCCAGGCCGCCTTCGTCACGCCGCAACGTCCCCAGCACGGCGGCGTCCACGTCGGCGGCCTCCACCGACTCCCCCACCGCCACGGCCAACACCGGGTGCGGACTGGACTCCACGAAGAACCGGAAGCCCTCCCCCAGCAGCGCCGCCGTGGCCTGGCCGAACTCGACGGTCTCCCGGAGATTGCGGTACCAGTACTCGGCGTCCAGGGACTTGGTGTCCAGCCAGCCGCCCGTCACCGTCGAGAAGAACGGCACCGAACCTGCGAGAGGAGTGATCCCGTCCAGGTCCGCCAGCAGCTGGTCCCGGACCTCCTCGACGTGCGCGGAGTGCGACGCGTAGTCGACCTCGATCACACGCGCCCGCACACCCTCCCCCACCAGCACGTCGACCAGCGACGCCACCGCGTCCGCGTCACCCGACACCACCGTCGACGACGGACCGTTCACCGCCGCCACCGACAACCGGCCCACCCACGAGGCGATCCGCTCCCGCACCGCCTCCACCGGCAGGGGCACCGACGCCATCCCGCCACGGCCCGCCAACGCACCCACCGCACGGGAACGCAACGCGACCACCCGCGCCCCGTCCTCCAGGCTCAGACCACCCGCCACCACCGCAGCCGCGACCTCGCCCTGCGAGTGGCCCACCACCGCGTCCGGCACGACACCGAACGAGCCCCACACCTCCGCCAGCGACACCATCACCGCCCACAGCACCGGCTGCACCACATCGACGCGCGCCAGCAGGGCCTCCGAACCCAGCGCCTCCGCCAACGACCAGTCCACGTAAGGCGCCAGAGCCCGCTCACACTCCGCCATCCGTTCCGCGAACACCGCCGATTCGGCCAGCAACTCCGCGGCCATCCCCACCCACTGCGAACCCTGACCCGGGAACACCAGCACCGAACGACCGTCGACCGGTCGACCGCCGTCCCACGCCCCCGAGTCCTCGTCGGCCATCCGGCCCAGCAGGGTGTGGAGTTGGTCCCGGTCCCCGACCAGTGCCTTCCGGTACTCGAAGGCGGTGCGCGTGTGCAGGGCGGATCCGATGTCGCGCGGGTCGGCCCCGGGGTTGCCGTCCAGGTGGCGGCGCAGCCGGTCGGCCTGGAGGCGCAGTGCCTGCGGGCTCTTCGCCGACAGCAGCCAGGGCACCGCCGGCAGGGGGGTGCGCTCGGCCGGCGGGCCGTCGTCCTCCAGGGGGGTGTGTTCGAGGATGGTGTGAACGTTGGTGCCGCTCAGGCCGAAGGAGGACACTCCGGCCCGGAAGGGGCGGCCGTGGGACGGCCAGGGCTGCTGCTCGATCGCGAGGGCCAGCGCTCCGCGCGTCCAGTCGACGTGGCCGGAGGGCCTGCTGACGTGCAGGGTGCGGGGCACCTGCCCGTGCCGCATGGCCAGCACCGTCTTGATGACCCCCGCCACGCCCGATGCCGCCTGGGCGTGGCCGAGGTTGGACTTGAGGGAGCCGACCAGCAGGGGCCGTCCGGCGGGCCGGTCCTGGCCGTAGGTGGCCAGCAGGGCCTGCGCCTCGATGGGGTCGCCGAGGGTGGTGCCGGTGCCGTGCGCCTCCACCACGTCCACCTCGGACGCCGTCAGGCCCGCGTCCGCGAGCGCCGCCCGGATCACCCGCTGCTGCGACGGACCGTTGGGGGCGGAGAGTCCGTTGCTGGCGCCGTCCTGGTTGACGGCGGAGCCGCGTACCACCGCCAGTACCGGGTGTCCGTTGCGGCGGGCGTCCGACAGCCGCTCCAGCAGCAGGACGCCGACGCCTTCGCCCATGCCCATGCCGTCCGCGTCGTCCGAGAAGGCCTTGCAGCGGCCGTCCTCGGCGAGTCCCCGTTGCCGGGAGAAGCTGATCAGGGAGCCGGGGGTCGCCATCAGGGCGACGCCGCCGACCAGGGCGAGCGAGCAGTCGCCGCCGCGCAGGGCCCGGCCGGCGTAGTGCATGGCGACGAGCGAGGAGGAGCAGGCCGTGTCGATGGTCACGGCGGGGCCTTCGAGGCCCAGGGTGTAGGCGACCCGGCCGGATACGACGCTGGGTGCGCTGCCGGTGAGCAGGTGGCCCTCTCCTTCCTCCGACTGGGCGACGACGGCCGCGTAGTCGGCGTAGTTGACGCCGGTGAACACTCCGGTGCGGCTGCCGCGCAGGGCGGCCGGGTCGATGGCGGCGCGTTCGATCGCCTCCCAGGTGGTTTCCAGGAGCAGCCGCTGCTGGGGGTCCATGGCCAGGGCCTCGCGCGGCGAGATGCCGAAGAACTCCGCGTCGAAGTCGGCGGCGTCGTGCAGGAAGCCGCCTCGCCGGGTGGTCGAGGTGCCGGGGCGGTCGGGGTCGGGGTCGTAGAGGGCTTCGAGGTCCCAGCCTCGGTCGGTGGGGAAGTCCGAGACGGCGTCGCCGCCGTCGGCGAGCAGGCGCCACAGCTCTTCGGGGGTGCCGACGCCGCCGGGGAAGCGGCAGGCCATGGAGACGATCGCGATCGGCTCGTCGTCGGGCGCGGGCCGGTGCGCGGCGGCGTCCGGGGCGGCCGGGTCCGGGTCGGTGGCCTGCCGGCCGAGCAGTTCGGCGCGGATCTCCCGGGCGAGCGCGGTGGACGACGGGTGGTCGAAGATCAGCGTGGACGGCAGCCGCAGTCCGGTGGCGGTGTTGAGCCGGTTGCGGAGTTCGACCGCGGTGAGGGAGGCGAAGCCCATGTCCTGGAACGCCGTGCCGGGCCGGATCGCGTCCACCGAGGGATGGCCGAGGACGGCTGCCGCGTGGGTGCGGACCAGGTCGAGCAGCAGGCGGTGCTGTTCGGATTCGGCGAGGGCGGCGAGCCGTTGGCGCAGCAGTGCGGCGGCGGGTGCCTCCGTGTCGCCGGTCGGGGCTTCCAGGGCGCGGCGGGCTTCGGGGACGCCGGTGAGCAGCGGGCTGCGGCGGGTGGAGGTGAAGACGGCGGCGAACTGCTCCCAGTCGACGTCGGCGACGGCGAGTACGGTCTCGTCGTCGTCGAGTGCCTGTTGCAGGGCGTGGACGGCGAGGTCGGGGGCGATCCGGGGCAGGCCGTGCTGCTCCAGGTTGAACAGGTCGGCGTCCGATCCGGCGGTGCGCTCCTGGAAGGGGTTCTCGGCCTGCCAGATGCCCCAGTCGACGGTGGTGGCGGTGAGGCCGCGGGCCCGGCGGTGCTGGGCCAGGGCGTCGAGGTAGGCGTTGGCCGCGGCGTAGGCGCCGTGGTCGCCGCTGCCCCAGACTCCGGCGATCGAGGAGAACAGGACGAAGGCGTCGAGTTCGCGGTCGAGCAGGGCGTCGAGGTGTTCGGCGCCGGCGGCCTTGGCGGCGACGATCTGTTCGAACGCGGACATCGGTGTGCCGTCGAGGGGGGCGAGCGCGACGAACGCGGCCGCGTGGACGACCGCGGTGACCGGGTCGCCCGCCGTGTCCAGGCCGGTGAGCAGGTCCGCGACGGCCTGGCGGTCCGCCAGGTCGCAGACGGGCAGGGTCAGTCGTACGCCGAGGGCGGCCAGTTCCGCGGCGAGTTCGGCCGCGCCGGGTGCCTGGGGGCCACGCCGGCCGGGCAGGACGAGGTGGGTGGCGCCGCCGCGGGCCAGCCAGCGGACGAGGTGCGGGCCGACGGCTCCGGTGCCGCCGGTCAGCAGGACGGTGCCGCGGGGCTTCCAGTGCTTCGTGGGGCTGTCGTTCCGGGGGGCGCGCCGGAGGCGGCGAGCCAGCAGGCCGGTGGGGCGCAGGGCGAGCTGGTCCTCGCGGCCGAGGCCGTCCGGGCCGGTGCCGGGGGCCGTCAGGACGGCGGCGAGGCGGGTCCTGGCGCGGGCGTCGAGGTCCGGCGGCAGGTCGACGAGTCCGCCCCAGCGGGCGGACAGTTCCAGGGCGGCCACCAGTCCGGTGCCCCAGACCAGTGCCTGGCGGGGGTGGGTGACCGGGTCGTCCTGGCCCGTGGACACGGCCCCGGAGGTGGCGCACCACAGGGGTGCGGTGAGGGCGAGGTCGCCCAGGGCCTGCACCAGGGCGACGGTGAGCGCCGTCCCGGTGGGCAGGGCCGGGTGGTCGGGGTGGGGCCGGTCGTCGGCGGCCAGCAGCGACAGGACGCCCGTCGGGACGCGGTCGCCGAGGGCGGTGGCGAGCGTGTCCGCGAGGTCCGTGCGGTTGACGGCGTCGGCGGTGAGTTCGGCCGTGACGACGGTGGCGCCCGCTTCGGTGAGGGCGAGCAGCGGGCCGCGTACCCGTGCGTCGTCGTCGTGTCCGGCGGGCAGGACGACGAGCCAGGTGCCGGCGGCGGGGGTGGCGGCCGGCGGGTCGGGCAGGGGCTGCCAGCCGATGCGGTAGCGCCAGGAGTCGATGACGCTCTCGTCGCGCCGCTGTTTGCGCCAGCCTCGCAGGGCGGGCAGGACGGGGGCGAGGGCGTCCTCGTCGACGGCGAGGTGGGCGGCGATCTCGGCCGGGGCGTCGTGGTCGACCATGTGCCAGAAGGCCGTGTCGTGCGGGTCGGCGGCGGCTCCGGTGCCGGGCGCCGCCTCCGGCTCCAGCCAGTAGCGCCGCAGCTGGAAGGGGTATCCGGGCAGGGCGGTCGGGCGGGCGCCGGTGCCGGCGTACACCGCGGACCAGTCGACGGCCGCGCCGGCCACCCACAGTTCGGCGGCCGAGCGCAGGGCCCGGCGCGGTCCGCCCTCGTCGCGGCGCAGGGTGCCGACGACCACGGGCGGCTCCTCGGCGCCGGTGGCCTCGGCGGTGTCCTGGAGGGCCATGGTCAGCACCGGGTGCGGCGACACCTCGACGAAGACTTCGTGGCCCTGTTCGATCAGGGAGCGGACGGCGGCGTCGAAGCGGACGGTCCCGCGGAGGTTGCGGTACCAGTAGTCGGCGTCCATGGCCGTGGTGTCGAGCCGGTCGCCGGTGACGGTGGAGAACAGCGGGATCCGGGCCGGGAGCGGGCGTACGCCGGCCAGCGCGGCCAGCACCTCGGACCTGATCCCTTCGACCTGGGCCGAGTGCGAGGCGTAGTCCACGGGTACGGACCGGGCCCGTACGCCCTGTGCGGTGCAGTGGGCGAGCAGTTCGGCCAGGGCCTGGGTCTCGCCCGAGACCACCACGGCGGCGGGCCCGTTGACGGCGGCCACCGACAGCTTCTCGGCCCAGGGGGCGATCTCGGCGCGGACCCGGTCCTCGGGCAGGGACACCGCGACCATGCCGCCGAGTCCGGCCAGCGCCCGGATGGCCCGGCTGCGCAGGGCGACGACCTTCGCCCCGTCCTCCAGGCTCAGCGCTCCCGCCACCACGGCGGCGGCGATCTCGCCCTGGCTGTGCCCGACCACGGCGTCGGGCCGGACGCCCCAGGACTCCCAGTGCGCGGCCAGTGACACCATCACCGCCCACAGCACCGGCTGCACCACGTCCACCCGTTCCAGGGAGGGTGCCCCGGGCGCGCCCTCCAGGACGGCGGGCAGCCGCCAGTCGACGTGAGCGGAGAGGGCGGCGTCGCAGGCGGCGAGGCGGTCCCGGAAGGCAGGGCTGGTGGCGAGCAGGTCCTGTGCCATGCCGGCCCACTGGGAGCCCTGGCCGGGGAACACCAGGGCCGTCCGGCCCTCGACGACCCGGCCGGTGCCGACGACGACGTCGGCTGGCGTGGCCGGGGCGGTGGAGAGGTCCGTGCCCGGCCCGGACAGGGCGGCGAGGCCGTCCAGCAGCGCGGGGCTCCCGTCGCCGATCACCACGGCCCGGTGTTCGAAGGCGGACCGGGTGGTCGCCAGCGAGAACCCGATGTCGGCCGGCCGTGCGGGCGCGTCCGTGGCGAGCCGGGCGCGCAGCCGGGCCGCCTGGTCCCCGAGCGCGGACGCGGTGCGGCCGGACAGCACCCAGGGCAGCACGGCCCCGGGCGCGCCCGCCCCGGCCGCGGTGTCCAGGCCGTCGGTCGCCGTTTCCGGTCCGTCGGTCGCCGTGTCCGGGCCGTCGGTCGCCGCTCCCGGGGCCTCGGCCTGTTCCGGCTCCGGTGCCTGTTCGAGGACGATGTGCGCGTTGGTGCCGCTCATGCCGAACGAGGACACCCCGGCCCGGCGCGGCCGGTCGACGGCGGGCCAGTCGCGGGCCTCGGTGAGGAGTTCGACGGCGCCCGAGGACCAGTCGGCGTGCGGGGTGGGCGCGTCCACGTGCAGGGTGCGGGGCAGGACGGCGTGCCGCAGCGCGAGCACCGTCTTGATGACCCCAGCGACCCCGGCGGCGGCCTGGGTGTGCCCGATGTTCGACTTCAGCGACCCCAGCCACAGCGGACGCCCGGCGGGCCGGTCCCGGCCGTAGGTGGCCAGCAGCGCGTCGGCCTCGATCGGGTCGCCGAGGGTGGTGCCGGTGCCGTGCGCCTCCACCGCGTCCACGTCGGACGTCGTCAGCCCGGCGTCGGCGAGCGCCGCCCGGATGACCCGCTGCTGGGAGGGGCCGTTGGGGGCGGTCAGGCCGTTGCTGGCGCCGTCCTGGTTGATCGCCGAACCGCGCAGCACGGCCAGCACCGTACGGCCGTTGCGGCGCGCGTCCGACAGCCGCTCCAGCAGCAGCATCCCCACGCCCTCGCCCCAGCCGGTGCCGTCCGCGGCCGCCGCGAACGGCTTGCAGCGGCCGTCGGCGGACATCGCGCCCTGCCGGCTGAACTCGACGAACACCGCCGGCAGCGCCATCACGCTGACCCCGCCGGCGAGCGCGAGCGAGCACTCGCCGGCCCGCAGCGCGCGCGCCGCGAGGTGCAGCGCCACCAGCGAGGCCGAACAGGCGGTGTCCACGGTGACGGCCGGGCCTTCGAGACCGAGCGCGTAGGACACCCGCCCGGACATCACGCTCATCGAGTTCCCCGTCATCAGGAACCCCTGGACGGCTTCGGCCGCGCCGGGGCCCAGCGTCGCGTACCCCTGGTCGATGGCGGCGGCGTACACCCCGGTGCGGCTGCCGCGCAGGGTGAGCGGGTCGATGCCGGCCTGCTCGACGGCCTCCCAGGACGCCATCAGCAGCAGCCGCTGCTGCGGGTCCATCGCGACCGCCTCGCGGGGCGAGATGCCGAAGAACTCCGGGTCGAAGTCCGCCGCGCCGTCCAGGAACGCCCCCCGCCCGGGGACCGTGCCGCCGGACGGCCAGGCGCGCTCCCAGCCCCGGTCGCCGGGGACGGGCCCGATGGTGTCGCGGCCTTCGGCGAGCAGTTCCCACAGGTCCTCGGGGGTGCGGACGCCGCCGGGGAAGCGGCAGCTCATCGCCACGATCGCGATCGGCTCGCTCGTGCGGGCCTCGGCCTCCCGGAGCCGCTGCCGGGTGTCCCGCAGGTCGATGGTCACCCGGTTGAGGTAGTCGCGCATCCTCTGGTCGCTCACTGGACACCGCTGCTTTCGTCTCGGGCTGCTCGGGTCTCGTCTCGGGCTGCGCGGGGCCCGCGGGGTGCGCGGACCGGTGCCCCGGTCATGCGGATCCCAACTGCCGGTCGATGTAGTCGAACATCTCGTCGTCGCTGGCCGCCTCGATCAGGTCGGGGGCCAGGTCGTCCGCGTCGGCCGTGGGGCGGGCGGTGGCGGCCGGTGTCCCGCCGGGCAGCGGGCGGGACAGCACGTCCCGTATCCGGGCGGCGAGTTCGTCGCTGACGCCGTCCGGCGGCAGGGCGTCGAGCAGGGCCTCCAGGGTGTCGAGCCCGGCCCGGACCGCCTCGTCGCCCGTCGGGCGGGCGGCGGTGGCCCGCTCGGCGAGGTGGCGTGCCAGTGCCTCCGGGGTGGGGTGGTCGAAGACGAGCGCGGCCGGCAGCCGCAGCCCGGTCGAGGACACCAGCCGGTTGCGCAGTTCGACCCCGGTGAGGGAGTCGAAGCCGACGTCCTTGAACGGGCGGGCCGGGCGGATCCGGTTCGGCGAACTGTGGCCGAGCACCGCCGCGGCGTTGCCGCGCACCAGGTCGAGCAGGGTCCGGTACAGCTCGGCCTCGGGCAGCTCGGCGAGCTGCAGCGCCATCGAGCGGGCCGGCGCCGCGACCGAGGCGGCACCGCTACGGGCGGGGCGGACCAGGCCGCGGAGCACGGCGGGCAGCCGGTCGTCCGCCCGCAGCACGGACGGGGCGATCCTGGCCGCGAGCCGGTAGGCGTACGGGGAGTGCAGTGCCGCGTCGAACAGGGCGAGGCCCTCCGCCGAGGTCAGCGCGCCCGCCCCGGCGCCCCGGCCCGCGGTGACGGCGGCGGTCATCTCGCTGCGCTCCTCCCACAGGCCCCAGCCGATGGACAGGCCGGGCAGCCCCTCGGCCCGGCGCTCGGCGGCGAGGGCGTCGAGGACCGCGTTGGCGGCGGCGTAATTCGCCTGCCCGGCCGCGCCGAACTGGGCGGCGCCCGAGGAGAACAGGACCAGCGCCGCGAGGTCGAGGTCCCGGGTGAGTTCGTGCAGGGCCAGCGCCGCGTCCGCCTTGGGCCGCAGGACGCGGTCGAGCCGCTCCGGTGTCAGCCCCGCGATCGTGGCGTCGTCCAGGACACCGGCCGCGTGGACGACGGCGGTGAGCGGGTGCGCGGCGGGCACCGACCCGAGCAGGGCGGCGAGCGCGGCGCGGTCGGCGACGTCGCAGGCCGCGACGGTCACCGACGCCCCGAGCCCGGTCAGTTCCCGTACCAGCTCCGGCATTCCGTCGGCGGATCCGCCCCGGCGGCCCGCCAGCAGCAGGTGCCGGGTGCCGTGCGCGACGACCAGGTGCCGGGCCAGGAGCCGTCCCAGGGTGCCGGTGGCCCCGGTGACCAGGACGGTCCCTTCGGGGTCCGGCGGAGCGGGCAGCAGCAGGACGTTCTTGCCGACGCCCCGGGCCTGGCTGAGCGAGCGCAGGGCGGCCGGGGCCTGCCGGACGTCCCAGCCGGTGACGGGCAGAGGACGCAGCACTCCCTGCCGGAACAGGTCCAGGACCTCGGCGAGCATCTCGCCGATGCGTTCCGGACCGGCCTCCATCAGGTCGAACGCCCGGTAGCGCACCCCGGGGTGCTGCCGGGCGACCGTCTCGGGGTCGCGGACGTCGGTCTTGCCCATCTCCACGAACCGGCCGCCGTTCGGCAGCAGCCGCAGACCGGCGTCGACGAACTCCCGCGCCAGGCTGTCGAGTACGACGTCGACGCCCCGCCCGCCGGTGGCCGTCAGGAACGTCTCGGCGAAGTCGGTGGTACGGGTCGAGGCGATGTGCGCGTCGTCCAGTCCGCCGGCCCGCAGGACGTCCCACTTGGCGGGGGAGGCGGTCGCGAACACCCGCGCGCCGGCGTGCCGGGCGAGTTGCACCGCCGCCATACCGACACCGCCGGCCGCGGCGTGGACCAGTACCGATTCCCCGCGCCGCAGTCCGCCGAGATCGAACAGACCGTAGTAGGCGGTGAGGAACACCACCGGCACGGATGCGGCGCGGGCGAAGGACCAGTCCTCCGGTATCCGGGCGACGGTACGGCGGTCGGCGACGGCGGTCGGGCCGAACGCGCCCCCGAAGATCCCCATCACCCGGTCCCCGGGTGCCAGGTCGTCCACACCAGGGCCCACCTCGATGACGGTTCCGGCGCCCTCGCTGCCCAGGCCCTGCTGTTCGGGGTCGGGGTCCAGTCCGAGCGCGGCGATGACGTCGTGGAAGTTCAGCCCGGCGGCGCGCACCGCGATCCGTACCTCACCCTTGCCCAGCGGGGCGAGGGCCGCCGGAGCGGGCTCCGCCGCGATGTCCTCGATGGAGCCCCGGCCGTCGGTGGTGAGCCGCCAGGCGGCGCCGTCCGGCAGGGACAGCGTGCCGTCCGGCCGGCCGCCGCGGACCAGCCGCGGCAGCAGCGGCGGGCCGGTCCGCAGCGCCAGCTCGGGTTCCCCGGCGGCGAGCGCCGCGGGCACGGCGTCCGCCGGCTCGCCGGTCCCGGCCGCGTCGATGAGGACGAAGCGCCCGGGGTGCTCGGCCCGCGCGCTGCGCACCAGGCCCCACAGGGCGGCCTGGGCGGGATCGACGGGACGGTCGACCGGTCCGGTACGGACCGCGTCCCTGGTGAGCAGGGCCAGCCTGGCCGCGGCGAACCGCTCGTCGGCCAGCCACCGCTGCACGAGGGCGAGGCCCTGGTGTGCGGTGGCCCGGACCCGGTCGGCGGGGTCGGGCAGGTCGGCGGTGGCGACGGCCGCCACGATCACCTCGGGGAGGGCGGCGCCCGCTTCGAGGGCGGCCCCCAGGGCGTCGATGTCCTGCCATGACACCGCGCCGGGGACGGCACCGCCGAGGGCCGCCCAGGTGGGCACGGCGCTGTCGGCCGGGTCGGTGGCCGGGGTCCAGTCGAGGCGGTACAGCAGGTCGGCGTGGGCGGTCGCGGAGAGCGGCCCGCCGGCGGCCGCGGGCCGCAGCAGCAGGGCCTCCACGCCGAGCACCTGCCGTCCGGACAGGTCGTGGGCGTGCAGGGTCACGGTGTCCGGCGTGTCGCCGGCGAGCCGCACGCGCAGCGTGGTGGCCCCGGTGATCCCGCCGGCCACGCCGTTCCAGCTGAAGGGCAGCCGGGCCAGGCCGTCCTGGTCGGGCAGCAGTGCGGCGGTCTGGAGGGCCGCGTCCAGCAGCGCGGGGTGCAGTACGCATCCGGCGGCGTCGGCGTGCTGCGGCTCCGGCAGCACCACCTCGGCGAACACCTCGCCGCCGCGCAGCCACGCGGCACGGATGCCGCGGAAGGCGGGGCCGTAGTGGTAGCCGGCCTCGGCGAAGCGCTCGTAGAGGTCGCCGGTGTCCACGGGTTCGGCACCGGACGGCGGCCAGCTCAGCAGACCGGCCGAGGCTGCGGCCGGGTCCCCGGCGGGCCGGGGTGCCAGAGTGCCGGTGGCGTGCTCGGTCCAGGGCGCGTCGGCGTCCCGTGCCGTACGGGCGAACAGGCCGAGCCTGCGCCGGCCGTCACCGTCGGGTGCGGCGACCCGGAGCTGGAGGTGGACGGCTCCCTCCTCCGGGAGCACGAGCGCCGATCCGAGGGTGAGTTCCTCGACGACCGGGCAGCCCGCCTCGGCCCCGGCGCGCAGCGCGAGTTCGAGGAACGCCGTGCCGGGGAAGAGGACGACGCCCGACACCGCGTGGTCGGCGAGCCAGGGGTGGGTACGCAGCGAGATCCGGCCGCTGAGCAGCAGCTCGTCGGAGTCCGCGACCTGCGTCGCCGCACCGAGCAGCGGGTGCCCGGTCGTGGTGAGACCCGCCGAGGCGACGTCCCAGCTCGTGGTCGGAACGTCCAGCCAGTAGCGGCTGCGCTGGAAGGCGTACGTCGGCAGGTCCACCCGCCGCGCCCCCGGGAACGCACCCGAGAAGTCCACCTCCAACCCACGCTCCCACGCACGGCCCACCGCACGCAGCACCTGGGCCAGGCCGCCTTCGTCACGCCGCAACGTCCCCAGCACGGCGGCGTCCACGCCGGCGGCCTCCACCGACTCCCCCACCGCGACCGACAGCACGGGGTGCGGGCCGGCCTCGACGAAGAACCGGAAGCCCTCCCCCAGCAGCGCCGCCGTGGCCTGCCCGAACTCCACCGTCTCCCGCAGGTTTCGGTACCAGTACTCGGCGTCCAGGACCTCCGTGTCCAGCCAACCGCCCGTCACCGTCGAGAAGAACGGCACCCTGCCGGACAGGGGCACGATGCCGTCGAGGTCGGAGAGCAGCCGCTCCCGGACCTCCTCGACATGCGCGGAGTGCGACGCGTAATCGACCTCGATCAGCCTAGCCCGCACCCCCTCCGCCACCAGCGCGTCGACCAGCGACGCCACCGCGTCCGCGTCACCCGACACCACCGTCGACGACGGACCGTTCACCGCCGCCACCGACAACCCGCCCGCGATCCGCTCCCGCACCGCCTCCACCGGCAGAGGCACCGACGCCATCCCGCCACGGCCCGCCAACGCACCCACCGCACGGGAACGCAGCGCGACCACCCGCGCCCCGTCGTCGATGCTCAGGCCGCCCGCCACCACCGCAGCGGCGACCTCGCCCTGGGAGTGGCCCACCACCGCGTCCGGAACCACACCGAACGAACGCCACACCTCCGCCAGCGACACCATCACCGCCCACAGCACCGGCTGCACCACATCGACCCGCGCCAGCAGGGACTCCGAACCCAGCGCCTCCGCCAACGACCAGTCCACATAAGGCGCCAGAGCCCGCTCACACTCCGCCATCCGCCCCGCGAACACCGCCGATTCGGCCAGCAACTCCGAGGCCATCCCCACCCACTGCGAACCCTGCCCCGGGAACACCAGCACCGAACGGCCGGAAACCAACCCGCCGGAACCCGCCGCAGCACCCTGTGACAGCGCGGCCAGGTGCTCGGCGAGGTTTTCCTCCGTGCCCACCAGCACCGCGCGGTGTCCCAGCGCGCTGCGGCCCGTGGCCAGGGAGAAGGCCACGTCCACGGCGCGGACGCCCGAGCCGTCTCCGATCCGGGCCGACAGCGCCGCGGCCTGGGCGCACAGCGCCTCCGGAGTGCGCGCCGAGAGGAGCAGGGGGACGGCGGCGGGTACGGCCTCCGGTGTCCCGGGCCCGTCGACGGGCCCGTCCGCGGGGGCTGTCGGGTCGGCCGGGGCCTGTTCGAGGATGACGTGGGCGTTGGTGCCGCTGACGCCGAAGGAGGACACCCCGGCCCGGCGCGGACGGCCCGTGTCGTCCCACGTACGGGCCTCCGTCAGCAACCGGCCGGCTCCCGCCGACCAGTCCACCTCGGGCGTCGGCCCGTCCACGTGCAATGTCTTGGGCATCACGCCGTGCCGCAGGGCGAGCACCGACTTGATGACCCCCGCCACACCGGCGGCGGCCGAGGCGTGGCCGATGTTGGACTTCAGCGAGCCGATCCACACCGGACGGTCCGCCGGACGGTCCTGCCCGTACGTGGCCAGCAGCGCCTGGGCCTCGATCGGGTCACCCAGCCGCGTGCCCGTGCCGTGCGCCTCCACCACGTCCACGTCCGACACCGTCAGCCCCGCGTCCGCCAGCGCCGCACGGATCACCCGCTGCTGCGACGGACCGTTCGGCGCCGTCAGCCCGTTGCTCGCACCGTCCTGGTTCACCGCCGAACCACGGATCACCGCCAGCACCGGATGCCCGTTGCGCCGCGCGTCCGACAGGCGCTCCACCAGCAGCATGCCCGTGCCTTCGCCGAAGGCGGTGCCGTCGGCCGCCGCGGCGAAGGACTTGCAGCGGCCGTCCGGGGCGAGTCCGCCCTGTCGGCTGAACTCGACGAACAGTTCGGGGCTGCACATCACGTTGACGCCGCCGGCCAGGGCCAGCGAGCATTCGCCGGATCGCAGCGCCCGTACCGCGAGGTGCAGGGCCACCAGCGAGGACGAGCACGCCGTGTCCACGGTGACGGCAGGGCCCTCCAGGCCGAAGAAGTAGGCCAGGCGTCCGGAGACGACGCTGCCCGAGTTGCCGGTGCCGAGGAATCCTTCGACGTCCTCGGGGATGTAGGGCAACAACCGGGCCGCGTAGTCCTGCTGCATCAGGCCGACGTACGTGCCGACGGGGGCGCCGCGCAGGGTGGACGGGTCGATGGCCGCGCGCTCGAAGAGTTCCCAGGTGGTCTCCAGGAGCAGCCGCTGCTGCGGGTCCATGGCCGCCGCCTCGCGCGGCGAGATGCCGAAGAACTCCGCGTCGAAGTCGGCGGCGTCGTGGAGGAAGCCGCCGTCGCGGGTGACGGAGGTGCCGATGCGGTCGGGGTCGGGGTCGTAGAGCGTGTCCAGGCTCCAGCCCCGGTCGGTGGGGAACCCGGAGACGCCGTCGCGGCCCTCGGCGAGCATCCGCCACAGGTCCTCGGGTGAGCGGACGTCGCCGGGGAGGCGGCAGGCCGCGGAGACGATCGCGATCAGGTCGTCGTCCGCGTCCCGGTCCCGGCCGGCCGGCCCTGCGGGTACGGCGGGCAGGGCGGCCCTGGTCGCTTCCGTGTCCGTGAGTCCGGCGCCCAGGAAGTCCGCGAGCGCGGCCGGGGTCGGGTGGTCGAACACCAGGCTGGCGGGGAGCCGCAGGCCGGTGGCGGCGTTCAGGCGGTTGCGCAGTTCCACCGAGGCCAGGGAGTCGAAGCCCAGTTCGCGGAAGGCCCGTCCGGGGTCGAGGGCGTCCGGGGAGGCGTGGCCGAGGACGGCGGCCGCGTGGGTGCGGACGAGTTCGACGAGCAGCCGGGTCCGTCCGGTGCCGTCGAGGGCCGCGAGGCGCCGGCGCAGGGCGTTGTCGTCGGCCGTCGCCTGCGCGGCCGTGGCCGCCCGGCGCGGCGGTGTGCGCACCAGGCCGCGCAGCAGCGGCGGCAGGGTGCCGTCCGCCGCCGCGGACCGCAGGGCCGCGGTGTCGAGGCGCATCGGGACCAGGGCGGCCCGGTCCACGGTGAGGGCGGTGTCGAAGAGCGCGAGTCCCCGCTCGGTGGAGAGCGGCGGCATCCCGGACCGGGCGAGGCGTCGTACGTCGTCCTCGTCCAGGTGTCCGGTGAGGGCGCTGGGCTGCTCCCACAGGGTCCAGGCCAGGGACTGGCCGGCCAGGCCCGCCGCCCGGCGCCGGACGGCCAGGGCGTCGAGGAAGGCGTTGGCGGCGGCGTAGTTGGCCTGTCCGGGGCCGCCGAAGGTGCCCGCGGCCGAGGAGAAGAGCACGAAGTGCGTCAGGTCGAGGTCGCGGGTCAGTTCGTGCAGGTGGAGGGCGGCGTCGACCTTGGGGCGCAGCACGGCGTCCACCCGTTCGGGGGTGAGCGAGGTGACGACGCCGTCGTCGAGGGTGCCCGCGGTGTGGACCACGGCGGTCAGCGGGTGCGCGGGCGGCAGGTCAGCGAGTACGGCGGCCAGGGCGGCCCGGTCGGCGGCGTCGCAGGCGACGACGGCGGTCTCGGCTCCCAGCGCGGCGAGTTCGGCCCGCAGTTCGTCGGCTCCGGCGGCGGCCGGGCCGCCGCGGGAGAGCAGCAGCAGGTGCCGGACGCCGTGCCCGGTGACCAGGCGGCGGGCGACGTGGGAGCCGAGCAGGCCGGTGCCGCCGGTGATGAGGACCGTGCCGTCCGGGTCGAAGGCCCGGAGGGGCCCTGCCGCGTCGTCCGGGAGGTCCGGGTCGTTCCTGAGGACCCGGGCCAGCCGGGGTACGCGGACGTCGTCGCCGCGGACGGCGGACTGCGGTTCTCCCGAGGCGAGGGCCGCGTCGATGCCCGCGGAGGTGCCGTGCTCGTCGTCGGCGTCGAGGTCGAGCAGGGCGAAGCGCCCGGGGTGTTCGGATTGGGCCGAGCGGACCAGGCCCCAGAGCGCGCTGTGCGCGGGGTTGCGGACGTCCTCCCCCTCCCCTGTGGCGACGGCGCCCCGGGTGGCGAACACCAGGCGGGAGCCGGCGAAGCGGTCGTCGGCGAGCCAGGTCCGGACGTCGCCGAGGGCCTGGTGGACGACCGCGCGGACGGCCGCGGCCGGTCCGGCCGCGTCCGTGGGCTCCGCGCAGGCGAGCAGGACCGTTTCGGGTACCGGGGTTCCGGCGTCGACGGCGGCCGACAGCGTGGCCAGGTCCACGGTGCGGTGGACGGGTGCGCCGCTGCCGCGCGGGGGTGCGGTGACCCACTCCGTCGCGTAGAGGTCCTGGTGGCGGCGGCCCTGGGGGGCGCGGTCGGCGCCGAGGCCGACGGTGCCCGCGGGCCGCAGGACCAGTGCGTCCACGGTCGCCACGGGGGCGCCGGTCGCGTCGGCGACGGCGAGCGTCACGGCGTCGGGCCCGGCCGGGGCGAGCCGGACGCGGATCGCGCCGGCGCCGGTGGCGTGCAGGGTCACGCCGTTCCAGGAGAACGGCAGCCGTCCCTCGGGGTGGGCCTGCGCGCCGGGGGTGCCGGGCACACCGGTGGCGTGCAGGGCCGCGTCCAGCAGGGCCGGGTGCAGGCCGAAGCGGGCGGCGTCGGGTGCGGGCCCGGCGGGCAGGACGGCCTCCGCGAACAGCTCGTCGCCGCGCCGCCAGACCGCGCTCAGGCCCTGGAAGGCCGGGCCGTAGGCGAATCCGCCCGCCGCGAAGCGGTCGTACAGTCCGTCGAGGTCGAGGGGTTCGGCGCCGGGCGGCGGCCAGGGCAGCGGCCCGGCGGCCTCGGTGCCATCCGCGCCGTCCTGGGCCAGGACGCCTTCGGCGTGCCTGGTCCAACCGTCGTCGAGGGCGCCGTCGGGGTCGCCGTCGACGGGTGTGTCCGGCCGGGAGTGCAGGCTGAGCGGGCGGTGGCCCCGGGAGTCGGGGGCGCCCACGGTGAGGCGCAGCACGGTGCCGCCGTGTTCGGGCAGCACCAGGGGGGCCTCGAGGGTGAACTCCTCGACCCGGGGGCAGCCGACGCGGGCTCCGGCCTGGAGCGCGAGTTCCAGGAAGGCGGTGCCCGGGAGCAGTGCCCGGCCGCCGACGGCGTGGTCGGCGAGCCACGGGTGGGTGCGGGCCGACAGGCGGCCGGTGAGGAGCAGGCCGTCGCTGTCCGCGAGGACCACGACGGCGCCCAGCAGCGGATGGTCGGCGGGGGTCAGGCCGGCGGAGGTGACGTCGCCGACGGGCGCGGCGCCGTCCTCCAGCCAGTACGGGTCACGCTGGAAGGCGTAGGTGGGCAGTTCCACCCGTCCGGGGCGGCGGTCGGCGAAGACGGTGTCCCAGTCCGGGGAGACTCCGCGCAGGTGGAGTTCGGCCAGGGACTCGGTGAACCGGCGCGGGCCGCCGTCGTCGCGGCGCAGGGTGCCCACGGCGGTGGCGTCGGCGCCCGCGTCCTCGGCGGTCTCCAGGACACCGACGGTGAGGACGGGGTGCGGGCTGCTCTCCAGGAGGACCTGGTAGCCGTCGGCGAGCAGGGCGCGGGTCGCCTGTTCGAAGCGGACGGTCCCGCGCAGGTTGCGGTACCAGTAGTCGGCGTCCAGGGCGGTGGTGTCCTCCAGCAAGCCGCCGCTGAGGGTGGAGTAGAACGGGACGGCGGACGGGCGGGGGGTCAGTCCGTCGAGCCGGGCGAGCAGTTCGGTGCGGATGTCCTCGACGTGGGCGCTGTGCGAGGCGTAGTCGACGGGGATGCGCCGGCTGCGGATGTCCAGGGCCGTCGTCCGGTCGAGGAACGCGTCGAGCGCGTCGGTGTCGCCGGAGACCACGGTGGAGGCGGGTCCGTTGACGGCGGCGACGGAGAGCCGGCCGTCCCAGGATGCGAGGTGTTCGGCGACCTGTTCGGCGGGCAGGGCCACCGAGGCCATGCCGCCGCGGCCGGACAGCGCGCGGATGGCGCGGCTGCGCAGGGCGACGACCTTCGCCCCGTCCTCCAGGCTCAGCGCTCCCGCCACCACGGCGGCGGCGATCTCGCCTTGGGAGTGGCCGATGACGGCGCCGGGGGTGATGCCGTGGGAGCGCCACAGTTCGGCCAGGGAGACCATGACGGCCCACAGCGCCGGCTGCACCACGTCGACGCGTTCGGCCGGCGGGGTGCCGGGGGCGCCGCGCAGGACGGCTTCCAGGGACCAGTCGACGTAGGGGGCCAGGGCGCGTTCGCAGTCCGCGATGCGGGCGGCGAAGGCGGGGGCGGAGTCGAGGAGTCCGACGGCCATGCCGGCCCATTGGGAGCCCTGTCCGGGGAACACCAGGGCGACTTCGCCGCCGGTTCCGGCGGTGCCGAGGACCAGGCCGGGGACGGTGCGGCCGGCCGCCAGGGCGTCGAGGCCGGCCCGGAACTCGTCGGGGTGGGCGCCGATCAGGACCGCCCGGTGCTCGTGCGCGGCGCGGGTCGTCGCGAGGGCGTGGCCGACCTCGGCCGGGCCGGGTCCGGGGTGGGCGTCGAGGTGGTCGCGGAGCCGTGCGGCCTGGGCGCGCAGCGCTTCGGCGGTGCGGCCGGAGAGCACCCACGGGAGGACACCGGGGGCGGCGGGGGCGGCGGGTTCGTCGGCCTGTTCCGGGACGGGTTCGTCCGCCTGTTCCAGGACGACGTGTCCGTTGGTGCCGCTGACGCCGAAGGAGGACACCGCGGCCCGGCGCGGCCGTCCGGTCTCGGGCCAGGGGGTGTTCGCGGTGACCAGGCGTACCGCGCCCGCCGTCCAGTCGATCTGCGGGGACGGGTCCTGCGCGTGCAGCGTGGGAGGGACGGTGCCGTGCCGCATGGCGAGGACGGTCTTGATGACGCCGCCGACGCCGGCCGCCGCCTGGGTGTGCCCGATGTTGGACTTCAGGGAGCCGAGCAGCAGCGGCTGCCCGTCCGCGCGGTCCTGCCCGTAGGTGGCCAGCAGGGCCTGGGCCTCGATCGGGTCGCCCAGCGGGGTGCCGGTGCCGTGCGCCTCGACCACGTCCACGTCGGCGGGGGTGAGTCCGGCGTTGGCCAGGGCGTGGCGGATGACGCGCTGCTGGGCGGGGCCGTTGGGGGCGGTGAGCCTGCTGCTGGCGCCGTCCTGGTTGACGGCGGTGCCGCGGACCACGGCGAGGACCGGGTGGCCGTTGCGCCGGGCGTCGGAGAGGCGCTCCAGCAGGAGCATGCCGACGCCCTCGCCCCAGCCGGTGCCGTCGGCGGAGGCGGCGAAGGACTTGCAGCGGCCGTCCCGGGCCAGGCCGCCCTGGCGGCTCATCTCCACGAACGGGACGGGTGTCGACATGACCATCGCGCCGCCGGCCAGGGCCAGGGTGCAGTCGCCGGACCGCAGGGCCTGGGCGGCGAGGTGGATGGCGACCAGTGAGGAGGAGCAGGCGGTGTCGATGCTGACCGCCGGGCCCTCCAGACCGAAGGTGTAGGCGACGCGGCCCGAGGCGACGCTGTCGGAGCTGCCGCTGCCGACGTAGCCGGCCACGTCGTCGGGGACCTGGCGCAGCCGTACCGCGTAGTCCTGGTACATCACCCCGGCGAAGACGCCGGTCTTGCTGCCCCGCAGGGTCGCGGGGTCGATGCCGGCCCGTTCGAACGCCTCCCAGGTGGTCTCCAGGAGGAGGCGCTGCTGCGGGTCCATCGCGAGCGCCTCGCGCGGGGAGATCCCGAAGAATCCGGGGTCGAAGTGCCCGACGTCGTCGAGGAATCCGCCCAGGGCGGTGTGGCTGGTGCCCTCGCGCAGCTGCTCCGGGTCGTCCAGGTGGTCCAGGTCCCAGCCCCGGTCGCGGGGGAAGCCGGTGATGGCGTCGGTGCCGTCGGTGACCAGGCGCCACAGGTCCTCGGGGGACCGTACGCCGCCGGGGTAGCGGCAGCTCATCGCGACGATCGCGATCGGTTCGCGGCCCGCTTCCTCGGCCTCGGTCAGGCGCCGGCGGGTGTGGTGCAGATCCGCCGTCACGCGCTTGAGGTAGTCCCTCAGCTTGTCGTCGTTCACCATCGGGAGTCGCCGTCCTGGTTCGCGTGTCGGGTCGGTGTCATGACAGGCCGAGTTCGTTGTCGATGAGGTCGAAGAGTTCGTCGTCGCTGGCGCCGTCCATGCGGTCCTCGATGGAGTCGGCTGCCGTGCCGTCGCCGTCGGCCGCGGTGGCCGCCTGGTCGAGGCGGCCCAGGAGTTCCCGGAGCCGGTCGGCGAGCCGTTCGCGGCCCGCCGGGTCGTCGACGCCGCCGTCGAGGGCGCCTTCCAGGCGGTCGAGTTCGGCCAGGCCGGGGACCGGGCCGGGCCCGGCGTCGGGGACGAGTTCGGCGACGAGGTGTCCGGCGATCGCGGCCGGGGTGGGGTGGTCGAAGAGCAGGGTGGCCGGCAGGGGGTGGCCGGTGGCGGCGCGCAGCCGGTTGCGCAGTTCCACCGCGGTCAGCGAGTCGAAGCCGACCTCCAGCAGGCCGCGTCCGGGCTCGACGGCGGCCGGGCCGCTGTGGCCGAGCACCAGGGCGGCGTGGGAGCGGACCAGGTCGAGGAGCACCCGGCCGCGCTGGGTTTCGTTGAGGGAGCCGAGGCGCTGCTTCAGGGCTTCGGGCCCGTCGGTGCCGGTGCCGGCGGCGGGGCCGGCGGCGCCGCGCCGGGCGCCGGGGCGCACCAGGCCGCGCAGCAGGGCGGGGACGCCGCCGGTGCCGGCCTGGGCGCGGACGGCCGCGGTGTCGAGCCGCAGCGGGAGGACGACCGGCTCGTCGAGGGTGCCGGCCGTGTCGAACAGTGCCAGTCCCTCGGCCGGGTCGAAGGCGACGATCCCGCCCCGGGCGATCCGTCGCAGGTCGGCCTCGGTGAGCCCGCCGGTCATCCCGGTGCTGTTGGCCCACAGGCCCCAGGCGATGGAGCGGCCGGGCAGCCCGTCGGCGCGGCGCCGGTGGGCCAGTGCGTCCAGGAAGGCGTTGGCGGCGGCGTAGTTGCCCTGGCCCATGCCGCCGAAGACTCCGGCGATGGACGAGAACAGCACGAACTCGGACAGGTCCAGGCCGGCGGTGAGCTCGTGCAGGTTGACCGCCGCGTCCACCTTGGGGCGCAGGACGAGGTCCAGTTGCTCGGGCGTCATGGTGGCGACGACGCCGTCGGCCAGGACGCCGGCGGCGTGCACCACCCCGGTCAGCGGGTGTGCGGCGGGCAGGGCGGCCAGCAGGGCCGCGAGGGCGTCGCGGTCGGCGGCGTCGCAGGCGGCGATCTCGGCGTGCGCGCCCAGGGCGGCGAGTTCGGCGAGGAGGTCCGCCGCGCCGTCGGCGGCGGGGCCGCTGCGGCTGGTCAGCAGCAGGTGCCGGACGCCGTGTTCGGCGGCCAGGTGGCGGGCGACGTGGGCGCCGATGGCGCCGGTGCCGCCGGTGATCAGGACGGTTCCGTCGCCGCCCCAGCCGGGTGTGCGCCCGGCGGCGGACAGCGGTACGCGGGCCAGCCGGGCGACGTGGACGGTCCCGGCCCGGATCGCGAGCTGGGGTTCCCCGGAGGCGAGGGCTTCGGCGAGGACGGCGGGCGGGGTCTCGTGGGCGTCCAGGTCCAGCAGGACGAAGCGGTCGGGGTTCTCGGTCTGCGCCGAGCGGACCATGCCCCAGAGCGCGGCCAGCGCCGGGTCCGGTGCGTCGCGGTCGCCGGTCACCGGGACCGCGCCCGCGGTGACCAGGACCAGCTTGGAGCCGGTCAGGCGCTCCTCGGCCAGCCAGTCGCGCAGCAGGGCGAGGACCGTGCCGAGGCCGTCGTGGACCGCGTCGCGGAGGGTGCCGGGCGGCGCGGACGGGGCCGGGGCGGGCGGGCAGGCGGCCAGGACCAGCCGGGGCACCGGGGCGCCCGCGTCGAGCAGTGCGGACAGCGCGGCGAGGTCGGTGACCGTACGGCCGGGGAGCGGCGCGGCGCCGGAGGGCAGGGGCGTCGCGGTGCCGAGCACGGTCCAGGACTCCGGGCCGGGGTCGGTGCCCGTCGCGGCGCCCTCGGGCAGGGCCTGCCACTCGGGGCGGAACAGTTCCTCGTGGTGTCCGGCGCGGGTGGCCTTGAAGCGGTCGGCCGAGACGGGTCGCAGGACGAGGGAGCGGGCCGAGACCACCGGCCGGCCGGTGGCGTCGGTCGCCCGTACGGCGACGGCGTCGCGGCCGGTGGGGGTCAGCCGCAGCCGGAGTTCGGTGGCGCCGGAGGCGTGCAGGCGCACCCCGTTCCAGGAGAACGGCAGCCAGCCCTGCGCCGGCCCCTCCAGGACGTCGAACACCAGCGCGTGCAGGGCGGCGTCCAGCAGGGCCGGGTGCAGGCCGAACGCGCCGGCGTCCGGCCGCTGCTCCTCCGGCAGGCTCGCGACGGCGTACACCTCGTCGCCGAGCCGCCAGGCCGCGCGCAGGCCCTGGAACGCGGGGCCGTAGGCGAATCCGCCGCCCGCGAAGCGGTCGTACAGGCCTTCCGTGTCGAGGGGGACGGCTCCGGGCGGCGGCCAGGCCTCGGGGTCCGCCGGGTCCGCCGGTTCGGGCGCCGCGGCGGAGGTGAGCAGGCCGCTGGCGTGCCGGGTCCAGGGGGCGTCGGGGCCGGCGTCGGCGGCCCGGGCGTGGACGCTCAGCGGTCGGGTGCCGGAGGCGTCCGGGCTTCCGACGGTGAGCTGGAACGCGACGGCTCCGCCCGCCGGGAGCACCAGCGGTGCCTCCAGGGTCAGTTCCTCGACCTGGTCGCAGCCGACCTGGTCGCCCGCGCGGACCGCGAGTTCCAGGAACGCGGTGGCGGGGAACAGCACGCCCTCGTAGACGCCGTGGTCGGCCAGCCAGGGGTGGCTGCGGACCGAGAACCTGCCGGTGAAGAGGAACCCGTCGGAGTCCGCGAGTTCCGTTCCGGCGCCGAGCAGCGGGTGGTCGACCGCCAGCAGTCCGGCCGCGGGCAGGTCGGCCGTGGCCGGGCCGGCCTCCAGCCAGTAGCTGCCGCGCTGGAAGGCGTAGGTCGGCAGGTCGACGGCGGAGCGGGACGGGCCGCCGGAGTGGACGGCGTTCCAGTCCACGGGGACGCCCACGACGTGCAGCCGGGCCAGGGCGGCCGTCGCCGCCGGTGCTTCGGGCCGGTCCTTGCGCAGCAGGGGCACCAGCACGGGGCTGCCGGTGGCGCCGGTCAGGCAGTCCTGGCCCATGGCGGTGAGCGCGCCGTCGGCTCCGAGTTCGAGGAACGCGGTGACGCCGTCGCGTTCCAGGTGGCGTATGCCGTCCTGGAAGCGGACGGTGCCGCGCACGTGCTCCACCCAGTAGTCCGGTGAGCCGAGCTGCTCGGCGGTGGCCGGCTCGCCCGTCAGGTCGGAGATGACGGGGACGGTGGCCTCCCCCGGGACGATCCGTGCCACGACCTCGCGGAACTCGGCGAGCATCGGCTCCATGAGGGGCGAGTGGAAGGCGTGGGAGACCGGCAGCCGTCGGGTCTTGCGGCCGCGCGCGGCGAGCACCGCGGCGATCTCGTCCACCACCGCCGCGTCGCCGGAGATCACGGTCGAGGCCGGGCCGTTGACCGCGGCGAGGCCGGCGTCGCTCTCGCGGCCCGCGAGCAGCGGCAGCACCTCCTCCTCCCCGGCGGCGAGGGCGACCATCGCGCCGCCCGCCGGGAGGGCCTGCATCAGCCGTCCCCGCGCGACCACCAGTGCCGCGGCGTCGGGCAGGGTGAACACCCCGGCGACGTGGGCGGCGGCCAGCTCGCCCACGGAGTGGCCGAGCAGCCGGTCGGGACGCACGCCCCAGTGCTCGACGAGGCGGAAGAGTGCGACGCCGAGGGCGAACAGGGCGGGCTGGGTGTACTCGGTGCGGTCCAGCAGGCCGTGGCCGGGGTCGCCGGGGGCCGCGTCGATCACCTCCCGCAGCGGGTGGTCGAGCAGCGGGTCGAGTTCCGCGCAGACCGCGTCGAAGGCGTCGGCGAAGACCGGGAACCGCGCGTACAGTTCGGCGCCCATGCCGGTGCGCTGGCTGCCCTGGCCGGGGAACAGGAAGGCGGTCTTCGCGGCCTGTCCGGTGACACCGCTCACCAGGTCCGCCGACGGCTCGCCGGCGGCGAGGGCGGTGAGCGCCTGGATCAGGGTCTGCCGGTCCGTGCCGGTGAGGGCGGCCCGGTGCTCGAAGGCGCTGCGGTTCAGCGCCAGGGCGCGGCCCAGGTCCGCGACGGCGAGGGTCGGGGCCTGCTCCACGTGCCGGAGCAGCCGGGCGGCCTGCTCCCGCAGCGCGTCCGCGCCACGGGCGGAGAGCAGCCAGGGCAGGGCGGGCTCGGCGGGGGCGACGGGGGCGGTCGCCGGGGTCGGTTCGGTGGGCTGTTCGAGGATGGTGTGGGCGTTGGTGCCGCTGACTCCGAACGACGACACCGCGGCCCGCCGGGGGCGGCCGGTCTCCGGCCACGGGGTGTCCTCGGTGAGCAGCCGGACCGCGCCGGCCGACCAGTCGACGTGGGGTGTCGGCGCGTCGACGTGCAGGGTGCGCGGCAGCGCCCCGTGCCGCATGGCCTGCACCATCTTGATGATGCCGGCGACGCCGGCGGCGGCCTGGCTGTGTCCGATGTTCGACTTCAGCGACCCCAGCAGCAGCGGCTGCTGGGCGCCGCGTTCCCGGCCGTACGTGGCCAGGAGCGCCTGGGCCTCGATCGGGTCGCCCAGCCGGGTCCCGGTGCCGTGCGCCTCCACCGCGTCGACCTCGGAGGCGGTCAGTCCGGCGTCGGCGAGGGCCGCCCGGATCACCCGCTGCTGGGAGGGGCCGTTGGGGGCGGTCAGGCCGTTGCTGGCGCCGTCCTGGTTGACGGCGGAGCCGCGGACGAGGGCGAGCACCGGGTGGCCGTTGCGCCGGGCGTCCGAGAGGCGTTCCAGGACGAGCAGTCCGGCGCCCTCGGCCCAGGAGGTGCCGTCGGCGGCAGCGGCGAACGGCTTGCAGCGGCCGTCCTCGGCGAGCACCCGTTGCCGGCTGAACTCCACGAACGCGCCCGGTGTCGACATCACGGTCACCCCGCCGGCGAGCGCCAGCGAGCATTCGCCGGCCCGCAGCGACCGGGCCGCGAGGTGGACCGCGACCAGCGACGAGGAGCACGCCGTGTCGATGGTCACCGCGGGCCCTTCGAGGCCGAGGCTGTAGGAGATCCGCCCGGACGCCACGCTGCCCGCGCTGCCGATGCCGAGGTAGCCCTCGAGCTCTTCGGAGGGTTCGGTGACGCGCGACCCGTAGTCGTGGTGGCTGCATCCGACGAAGACGCCGCTCGCGCTGCCCTTGAGTGACAGCGGGTCGATGCCGGCCCGCTCGAACGCCTCCCAGGAGAGTTCGAGCAGCAGCCGCTGCTGCGGGTCGATGGTCAGCGCCTCGCGCGGGGAGATCCCGAAGAAGGCCGGGTCGAAGCGGTCGGCGTCGTGGAGGAAGCCGCCCTCCCGCGCGTAGGTGCTGCCGACCCGGTCCGGGTCCGGGTCGTAGAGGCCGTCCAGGTCCCAGCCCCGCCCGGTGGGGAAGCCGGTGATCGCGTCCTGTCCGCCCGCGACGAGCTCCCACAGCTCCTCGGGGGTGGTGACGCCGCCGGGGTAGCGGCAGCTCATGGCGACCACGGCGATCGCCTCGTCCTCGGGCACCGCGGCGGCCGCGGGCAGCTGCCCGGGAGCGTCGGGCGTCTGCGTGGCGGGCGCCCCCGGCAGTTCGGTGCGCAGGTGTCCGGCCAGGGCCGTGGCCGTGGGGTAGTCGAAGGCCAGGGTCACCGACAGGCGCAGGCCGGTGGCCGCGGCGAGCCGGTTGCGCAGTTCGACGGCGATCAGCGAGTCGAAGCCGATCTCCTTGAACGCCTGGTCGGGCCCCACCGCCTCGGGCCCGGGGTGGCCGAGCACGGCGGCGACCTCGCTGCGGACCAGGTCCAGCAGGGCCCGGTCCCGGTCCGCCGGGGGCAGTGCGGCCAGCCGCAGGGCCGGCGGCTCGGCACCGTCGGCCGTGCTCCGGGGCCCGGCCGCGGCGGCGAGGACGTCCCGTACCTCGGGCAGGTCCCCGAGGGCGGCACTGGGCCGCAGCGCGGTGAACGCCCGGGTGAAGCGGTCCCAGGCGAAGTCGGCGACGAGGACGGCCGTGTCGTCGTGGTCGAGGGCCCGGCGCAGCGCGATCGTGGCCGCGGCGGGGTCCATGGCGGGCAGGCCGTCCCGGATCAGCCGTTCGGCGACCGCTCCGGAGGCGAGGCTGTCGCCGCCCCACAGGCCCCAGGCCACCGAGGTGCCGGTCAGGCCGAGGTCGCGGCGCTGCCGGGCCAGGGCGTCGAGGTAGGCGTTGGCGGCGGCGTAGCTGCCCTGGCCGGTGCCGCCGAGCGTGCCGGCGAGCGAGGAGAACAGCACGAAGGCGGTCAGGTCGAGTCCACGGGTGAGCTCGTCGAGGTTGCGTGCGCCGTCGAGCTTGGGGCGCAGGACGCCGGCCGCGCGTTCGGGGGTGATCGAGTCGATCACCCCGTCGTCGAGGACGCCCGCGGTGTGCAGGACGGCGCGCAGCGGGCGCTCGGCCGGAATGCCGGCGAGCAGGTCCGCCAGCGCGTCGCGGTCCGCGACGTCGCAGGCCACCGCGGTGGCGGCGGCGCCGAGTCCGCGCAGTTCGGCCAGCAGGGCGTCGGCCCCCGGGGCCTGCGCGCCGCGCCGGCTGGTGAGCAGCAGGTGCGCGCTGCCGGTGCGGGCGAGCCATCGGGCGATCTGGGCGCCGAGGCCGCCGGTGCCGCCGGTGATCAGGACGGTGCCCTCGGGCGTCCAGTCGCGGACGGGGGCGGTGTCACCGAGTCCGGCGTGGACGACCCTGCGGCCGTAGAGGCCGGTGGCGCGTACCGCCAGCTGGTCCTCGCCGTCGGAGCCCGTCAGCGCTTCGGCGAGCCGGGTCGCGGCCCGGTCGTCGAGCCGTCGCGGCAGGTCGACCAGGCCGGCCCACCGCTGCGGGTACTCGACGCCGGCGACCCCGCCGAGGCCCCAGACCAGGGCCTGGAGGGTGCTGTCGATCCGGTCGGAGCGGCCGACCGACACCGCGCCCCGGGTGGCGCACCAGAGCGGGGCGCCGGTGCCGAGGTCGCCCAGGGCCTGGAGGAGGGCGACCGTCAGGGTGAGGCCGCGGGGAAGCGCCGATCCGTCGCCGTGTGGTTCCTCGGCCAGGGCGAGCAGCGACAGGATTCCGGCGGCCGGCCCGTCGGTGTGCTCGTCGGCGTCGCGGAGCAGTGCGGCGAACCGTGCCCGGTCGGTCGCGTCGGGGCCCGCCTCGACCAGGACGGGCGTGGCGCCGTGCCGGCGCAGGGAGTCCGCCGCGAACGCGACGGCCGGGTCGTCGGCGGCGCCGGCCGGGGCGACGACGAGCCAGCTGCCGGTGAGCCGGGGCCGCTCGGGTGCCGGCAGGGGCTTCCAGGCGACCCGGTAGCGCCAGCCGTCGGCGGTCCGGTCGCCGGCCCGGCCGCGCGCCCACTCGGCGAGGGTGGGCACCAGGGAGGCGAGGGAGGCCCTCAGTTCGCCGTCCTCGACCCGCAGGGTGGTGGCGAGGGCGTCCAGGTCCCCGTGGTCGACCGCCTCCCAGAAGCCGGAGTCGGCCGGGCCGGTGCCGGTCACGGCGTCGGTGCCGGTCACGGCGTCGGCGGCCCGGTCGGGGGTGGTGTCCAGCCAGTAGCGCTGCTGCTGGAAGGCGTAGGTGGGCAGCGGTCGCTTGCGCGCGCCGGTTCCGGCGAACACCGTGCCCCAGTCCACCGGCAGTCCGCGCACCTGGAGTTCGGTGAGCGCGGCGAGGAAGCGGCCGGGGCCGCCCTCGGCGCGGCGCAGGGTACCGACGACGGCTCCGTCGCCGGCCCCGGCCGCTTCGACGGCCTGCTGGAGCCAGACGGTCAGCGCGGGGTGGGTGCTGCACTCGACGAAGGTGTGGTGCCCGTCGGCGATGAGCGCGTCGACCGCCCGTCCGAACTCCACCGGCCGGCGCAGGTTCTCGTACCAGTACGCGGCGTCCAGGCCCGCAGTGTCCAGGGGGCCGCCGCTGACCGTGGAGTAGAACGGGATGTCGGACGTCCGCGGTGCGGTGCCGCCGAGAAGGGTGAGCAGTTCCTCCCGGAGCTCCTCCACCTGGGGCGAGTGCCCGGCGAAGTCCACGCCGGGGACCGGCCAGGCCAGGACGCCCGCTTCGGAGTACTGCTCGCGCAGCCGTTCCAGCGCCGCCGGGTCGCCGGAGACCGTCACCGACGTCGGCCCGTTGACCGCGGCGACGTCGAGTTCCCCGTCGT
This sequence comes from Kitasatospora sp. NPDC056446, assembly GCF_042796115.1. Lineage (NCBI taxonomy): Bacteria > Bacillati > Actinomycetota > Actinomycetes > Kitasatosporales > Streptomycetaceae > Kitasatospora > Kitasatospora sp. NPDC056446. The sequence goes on from NZ_JBHTRF010000012.1 coordinate 55,403, forward strand.
AGGCGGACAGTGCTTCGCGGACGGCCTCGACCGGCTGCGGCACGAACAGCATGCCGCCGCGTCCGGTCAGGGCCGTCAGGGCCCGGCTGCGCAGGGCGACGATCCGGGCCGCGTCGTCCAGCGAGAGCGCGCCGGCCACGCAGGCGGCGGCGATCTCCCCCTGGGAGTGGCCGACCACGGCGTCGGGGACGACCCCGTGCGCCCGCCACAGCTCGGCCAGCGACACCATCACGGCGAACAGCACCGGCTGCACCACGTCCACCCGGTCCAGCGGGGGCGCGTCGGGCTCGTCCCGCAGGACGGCGAGCAGCGACCAGTCCAGGTGCGGGGCGAGGGCGCGTTCGCAGGCCGCGATCCGGTCGGCGAAGACCGGGGCGTGGTCCAGCAGTTCCCGGGCCATGCCGGCCCACTGGGATCCCTGGCCGGGGAAGACGAAGACGGTCCTGGCCGACCGGGCGACGGTGCCTTCGACCAGGCCGGGTGCGCGCTCTCCCGCGGCCAGCGCGGCCAGGCCGCCCAGCAGGGTCGCGCGGTCGTCGCCGACGACGGCCGCGCGGTGCTCGAAGGCGGTCCTGGTGGTGGCCAGGGAGTGGCCGACGTCGACGGAGGACAGCTCCGGGTGCTCCGTCAGGTACGCGTGCAGCCGCTCCGCCTGGGCCTTCACCGCCTCGGCGGTCCGCCCGGACAGGACCCACGGGACGACGGACGCCCCGGGTACGGAAGCGGGTACGGGCGCGGGAGCGGGTACGGGCGCGGGCTCGGACTCGGCGGGCGGCTGCTCGATGACGACGTGGGCGTTGGTGCCGCTCAGGCCGAACGAGGACACGCCGGCCCGGCGCGGCCGGCCCGTCTCCGGCCAGGGGGCGGCCTCGGTCAGCAGGGCGACGGCGCCCGCCGTCCAGTCGACGTTCGGGGACGGCCGGTCGATGTGCAGGGTCCGCGGCAGCTCGCCGTGCCCCATCGCCAGCACCATCTTGATGATGCCGCCGACTCCGGCGGCGGCCTGGGTGTGCCCGATGTTCGACTTCAGCGACCCGAGCCACACCGGCCGGTCGGCCGGCCGGTCCTGGCCGTAGGTGGCCAGCAGCGCGTCGGCCTCGATCGGGTCGCCCAGCCGGGTGCCGGTGCCGTGCGCCTCGACGGCGTCCACGTCGGCGGCCGTCAGTCGGGCGTTCGCCAGCGCGTCGCGGATCACCCGCTGCTGGGCCAGGCCGCTGGGCGCGGTCAGCCCGTTGCTCGCGCCGTCCTGGTTGATCGCCGAGCCGCGCAGCACCGCGAGCACCGGGTGGCCGTTGCGCCGGGCGTCCGAGAGCCGTTCCAGGAGCAGCAGGCCCACGCCCTCGGCCATGCCGAAGCCGTCCGCCGAGGCGGCGAAGGACTTGCAGCGCCCGTCCTCGGCGAGCCCGCGCTGCCGGCTGAAGCCGGTGAACGACAGCGGGGTACCCATCACGGTGACGCCGCCCGCCAGGGCCAGCGCGCATTCGCCCGAGCGCAGCGACTGGGCGGCGAGGTGGACCGCCACCAGGGACGAGGAGCAGGCCGTGTCCACGGTCACGGCGGGCCCCTGGAGGCCGAGTTGGTAGGCGACCCGCCCGGACAGGACGCTGGTGGAGATGCCCGCGATGAACAGGCCCTCCAGTTCCTCGGGGACGTCGCGCAGGGTGCCGCCGTAGCCCTGGTAGGAGGCGCCGGTGAAGACGCCGGTCGGGGTGCCGTGCAGGGTCGCCGGGTCGATGCCGGCGCGCTCGATCGCCTCCCAGGAGGTTTCGAGCAGCAGTCGCTGCTGCGGGTCCATGGCCAGGGCCTCGCGCGGCGAAATCCCGAAGAACCCGGGGTCGAACCGGTCCGCGTCCGTGACGAACCCGCCCGCGGCGGCGTAGCTCCGGCCGGGCCGGTCGGGGTCCGCGTCGTACAGCGCGTCGAGGTCCCAGCCCCGGTCGGACGGCAGCCCGGAGACGGCGTCGCGCCCGTCGGCGACCAGGTGCCACAGGTCCTCGGGGGTGCGGACGCCGCCGGGGTAGCGGCAGCTCATGGAGACGATCACGATGGGGTCGTCGTCCGCGGCGGGTGCCGCCGACGGGAGCGGCCGGACGGTGGCGGGCTCCTCGGCGTCGCCGAGCAGTCCGGTCTCCACGCGCCGGGCGAGCGCGGTCGCCGACGAGTAGTCGAAGACGACGGTGACCGGGAGCCGCAGGCCGGTGGCGGTGTTGAGCCGGTTGCGCATGTCCACGGCGGTCAGGGAGTCGAAGCCCAGGTCGCGGAAGGCACGGCCGGGGGCGACCGCGTCCGGCGAGTCGTGGCCGAGGACGGCGGCCGCGTGGGTGCGGACCAGGTCGACCAGCACCCGGGTCCGCTCGGCCGCCGGGAGCGGCTCCAGCCGGTCGCGCAGCGCCGAGGGCGTTCCCTGGGCCCCGGTCCCGCCGGTCTCCGGCTCGGCGGCCAGCGCGGTGCGCACCTCGGGGAGTTCCCCGATCAGCGGGCTGGGGCGGGCCGAGGTGAAGACCGTCGCGAAGCGGTCCCAGTCGATGTCGGCGACCACGACGACCGTCTCGTCGTGGTCCAGGACCTGCTGGAGCCCGGTGATCGCGACCGCGGGCGGCATGAAGAGCACGCCGTGGCCGCGCAGGGTGTCCTCCGCCAGTTCGGCCGCCATCCCGCCGGCCCCGCCCTCGGGGCTCCAGATGCCCCACACCACGGAGGTCGCGGCGAGGCCTCGGCTCCTGCGGTCCTCGGCGAGGCCGTCGAGGTAGGCGTTGGCGGCGGCGTAGGCGCCGTGGACGGCGCTGCCCCACACCCCGGAGATGGAGGAGAACAGCACGAACGCGTCGAGCGTGTCCCGGTCGAAGAGCAGGTCCAGGTTCCTGGCCCCGCCGACCTTGGCGTGGAAGGTGTCGGCGAACTCGTCCGCGTCGGTGTCGGGCAGTGGCACCAGCAGCCCGGCCCCTGCGGCGTGGAAGACGGTGCTGATCGGGTGGCCGTCCTGTTCGAGGCCGTCCTTGAGCTCGCGCAGGGCCTCCAGGTCGGCGACGTCGCACGCGGCCAGGGTGACCCGGGTGCCGAGCGCGGCCAGTTCCTCGGAGAGCTCCGGCGCACCCGGCGCGTCCGCGCCGCGCCGGCTGACCAGCACCAGGTGCCCGGCTCCCCGCCGGGCCAGCCAGCGCGCGATCTGCGCGCCGATCCCACCGGTGCCGCCGGTGATCAGCACGGTGCCCCCGGGCCGCCAGCTGCGCCGCGGCGCGGTGTCGCCCAGGGCGGACCGGACCAGCCGTCGGCCGTGGCAGCCGGTGGCCCGTACGGCGACCTGGTCCTCGTCCCCGGCGCCGCCGGCCAGCACCCGGCACAGCCGCACGGCGGTGTCCGTGTCCAGGACCTCCGGGAGGTCGATCAGGCCGCCCCAGCGCTGCGGGAACTCCAGCGCGGCGACCCGGCCCAGACCCCAGAGCAGGTTCTGCGCGGCGCTGACCGCGCTCCCGGTGTCCGTGCCGCCGACCGACACCGCGCCCCGGGTCGCCCACCACAGGGGCGCGTCGATCCCGGCGTCTCCGAGGGCCTGCAGCAGGGCCAGGTTGAGCGCGGCGCCCAGCGGGACGGAGGGGTACGCCGAGTGCGGGCGCTCGTCGAGGCCCAGCAGCGACAGCACTCCCGTCACCGGGCCGGGCAGCGCGTCGAGGGACGCCCGAACCCGGTCGGCCAGCACGGCACGGTCGGCCTCCGCCTCGGCGATGCGGAGGTGGACCACCGAAGCCCCGGCCTGCTCCATGACCCGGACGGTCGTCTCCGATCGGCGCGCCCCGTCCTCGGGCACCCCGTCCTCGGGCGGACCGTCCGAGGACAGCACGAGCCAGGTGCCGTCCAGTGCGACCGGGGGCCCCTCGGGCAGGGCTCGCCAGGCCACCCGGTAGCGCCAGGAGTCGACCACCGAACGCTCGGTGCGCTCGGTGCGCCAGGTGGCGAGCGCGGGGAGCACCACGTTCAGCGGGTCCTCGGGCGTCACCCCCAGGGTCGTGGTGAACCGGTCCAGGTCGCCGCCGCCCAGGGCCTCCCAGAAGTCGTCGCCGTCCGAGGACGTCCCGGACGGACCGCCCGCCGCCGGGCCGGTGTCCTCCAGCCAGTACGGGCGACGCTGGAAGGGGTAGGTGGGCAGCGAGATGCCGTCCGGACGGTGTCCGGCGAACACCAGGTCCCAGTCGGGCGACAGGCCGCCCGCGTGGGCCTCTCCCAGGGACGTCAGGAAGCGGTCGAGGCCGCCCTCGCCGCGCCGCAGGGTGCCCACGACCACGGCGGGGCCCTGCGCGGAGTCGGCGGTGTCGGCCGCGTCGGCGGTCTGCTGGACGCCGAAGGTGAGCACGGGGTGCGGGCCGGCCTCGACGAAGAACCGGAAGCCCTCCGCCAGCAGCGCCGCCGTGGCCTGCCCGAACTCGACGGTCTCCCGGAGATTGCGGTACCAGTACTCGGCGTCCAGGGACTTCGTGTCCAGCCAACCACCCGTCACCGTCGAGAAGAACGGCACCGAACCCGCGAGAGGGGTGATCCCGTCCAGGTCGGAGAGCAGCCGCTCACGGACCTCCTCGACGTGCGCGGAGTGCGACGCGTAGTCGACCTCGATCAGCCGCGCCCGCACATCCTCACCGACCAGCGCGTCGACCAGTGCCGCCACCGCGTCCGCGTCACCCGACACCACCGTCGACGACGGACCGTTCACCGCCGCCACCGACAACCCGCCCGCGATCCGCTCCCGCACCGCCTCCACCGGCAGAGGCACCGACGCCATACCGCCACGACCCGCCAACGCACCCACCGCACGGGAACGCAACGCGACCACCCGCGCCCCGTCCTCCAGACTCAGACCACCCGCCACCACCGCAGCCGCGACCTCGCCCTGGGAGTGGCCCACCACCGCGTCCGGAACCACACCGAACGAGCGCCACACCTCCGCCAGCGACACCATCACCGCCCACAGCACCGGCTGCACCACATCGACCCGCGCCAGCAGCGCCTCCGAACCCAGCGCCTCCGCCAACGACCAGTCCACATAAGGCGCCAGAGCCCGCTCACACTCCGCCATCCGCCCCGCGAACACCGCCGACTCGGCCAGCAGCTCCGAGGCCATCCCCACCCACTGGGAACCCTGACCCGGGAACACCAGCACCGAACGACCCGAGGACACGCCGTCGCCCCGCACCAGCCCGGGCACCGAGCGGCCCTCCGCCAGCGCCTTCACGCCGTCGAGCAGTCGGTCCGGGTCGGTGCCCACCACCACGGCGCGCCGTTCGAAGGCGGTCCGCGTGAGGGCGAGGGCGCGGCCGGTGTCGGCGGCCCGCAGGGGTGCGGGGTCGGCGCTCAGGTGTGCCAGCAGCCGGGCCGCCTGGTCGCGCAGCGCCTCGTCGGTGCGCCCCGACAGCACCCAGGGCAGCGGGTAGGCGTCGCCGCCGGCCGCGGTGTCGGCCACCGGTTCGGCTTCCTCCGCCGGGGCCTGTTCCAGGATCAGGTGGGCGTTGGTGCCGCTGACGCCGAAGGCGGACACGCCCGCCCGGCGCGGGCGTCCCGTGTCGTCCCAGGCGCGGGCCTCGGAGAGGACTTCCACGGCTCCCGACGACCAGTCCACCATGGGCGTCGGCCGGTCCGCGTGCAGGGTCCTGGGCATTTCGCCGTGCTCGATCGCCAGCACCATCTTGATGACGCCGCCCACTCCGGCCGCCGCCGAGGTGTGGCCGATGTTCGACTTCAACGAGCCCAGCCACAAGGGCTGTTCGGCGGGCCGCCGCCGGCCGTAGGTGGCCAGCAGGGCCTGCGCCTCGATCGGGTCGCCGAGGGTGGTGCCGGTGCCGTGCGCCTCCACCACGTCCACCTCGGACGCCGACAGGCCCGCGTCCGCGAGCGCCGCCCGGATCACCCGCTGCTGTGCCGGGCCGTTCGGCGCCGTCAGTCCGTTGCTCGCGCCGTCCTGGTTCGTGGCCGAACCCCGGATGACGGCCAGCACCGGGTGCCCGTTGCGCCGGGCGTCGGACAGCCGTTCCAGCAGCAGGACGCCGGCGCCCTCGGACCAGCCGGTTCCGTCCGCGTCGGCCCCGAACGCCTTGCAGCGGCCGTCGGCCGACAGCGCGCGCTGGCGGCTGAACGCCACGAACGCGTCGGGGGTCGCCATCACCGACACCCCGCCGGCCAGGGCCAGCGTGCAGTCGCCGGCCCGCAGGGCCCGGATCGCCAGGTGCAGGGCGACCAGCGAGGAGGAGCAGGCCGTGTCCACGGTCACCGCGGGCCCTTCCAGGCCCAGGGTGTAGGCGATCCGGCCGGAGACCACGCTGCTCGCGGTCCCGGTGTCCAGCAGGCCCTGGACCTCGGGGAGGTGGCGCGAACCCGCGCCGTAGCCGTTGCCGATCGCCCCGAGGAAGACACCCGTGCCGGTGCGCCGCAGCGTGCGGGGGTCGATCGCGGCCCGCTCGACCGCCTCCCAGGCGGTCTCCAGTGCCAGCCGCTGCTGGGGGTCCGTGGCCAGGGCCTCGCGCGGCGAGATGCCGAAGAACTCCGCGTCGAACTCGGCGGCGTCGTGGAGGAAGCCGCCGTGCCGGGTGTAGGAGGTGCCGGGCCGCTCCGGGTCCGGGTCGTAGAGGCCCTCCAGGTCCCAGCCGCGGTTGACCGGCCAGGTGGAGACCGCGTCGGCACCCCGGGAGACCAGGTCCCACAGCAGTTCCGGCGTGTCGGCGCCGCCGGGATAGCGGCAGGCCATGGAGACGATGGCGATCGGTTCGTGGCGGGCCTGCTCGGCCTCGCGCAGCTGCCTCCGGGCGTCACCGAGTTCCGCGGTGGCGCGCCTGAGGTAGTCGAGCAGCTTCTTGTCGTCGGACATCAGTGCCAGCTCTCTTTCAGGCGTTCCCGAAGTCGTTGTCGAGCAGGGCGAACAGCTCGTCCGCTGTCGCCGTTTCCGTCGCCGTCGCGGTGTCGTCCACCGGTCCTGGCGGTGGTGCCTCGCCGCCCGGTGCGCCGGCGCGCCGGCCCCAGCCGCGCAGCAGTTCGTCCAGTCGTCGGCCGACCCCGTCGGTGTCGGCCGCTCCGGGCGGGACGGCCGCGAGGAGCGCGGCCAGCCGGTCCAGCTCGGCCAGCAGTGGCGAGGGCGGTTCGGGCGCGGCGGACAGCTCCGCGTCCAGGTAGGTGGCGAGCGCCTCCGGCGTCGGGTGGTCGAAGACGACCGTCGGCGGGACGGCCAGCCCGGTGGCCTCGCACAGCGCGTTCCTGTACCGCATCGCGAGCATCGAGTCGAAGCCGATCTCGGAGAAGGCGCGTTCCGGGCGCACCGGACCGGTTCCGGGATGGCCGAGGACGGCTGCCGCGTGCCGGATGACCAGGTCGAGCACCGCTTGGCGGCGTGCCTGCCGGTCCAGCTGGGCCAGCCGGGCGGCCAGTCGTACGGCGGGGGTGGCGTCGTCGTCGCCCGCGGCCTCCGGAGTGTCCTCGGCCGGCACCGCGATGGTGGCCGAGGCGGTGGCCGAGGCGGTGGCCGCGATGGTGGCCGCGGCGGCCGTCCGGCCCGGTGTGGGCAGCCAGTACCGGTCGCGCTGGAAGGGGTACGTCGGCAGCGGGACGGGTGCCGGGCCGCCCGGCCCGGGGGCCCCCGTCCACGGCGTCCAGTCCACCGGACCGCCGCCGGCCGCCCACGCCTCGGTCAGTGAGGCCAGCAGCCGGTCCCGGCCGCCGTCGCCGCGTCGCAGCGTGCCGACCGCCGACACCTCCCGGCCGGCCTCCGCGGCCACCGCCTCGATCCCGGCGAGCAGCACCGGGTGCGGGCTGACCTCGACGAGCAGGGTGTGGCCCGCGTCGAGCAGGGCGCGGGTCGCTCCGACGAAGTCGACCGGCTCGCGCAGGTTGCGGTACCAGTAGGCGGCGTCGAGCGATTCTCCGGCGACGGGTTCGCCGGTCACCGTCGAGTAGAGCGGGACGGCCGAGGCGCGGGGGCGTATCCCGGTGAGGGCTTCGCGCAGTTCGTCCTCGATCTCGGCGACCTGGGCCGAGTGGGCCGCGTAGTCCACCGGGATCGCCCTGGCCCGTACGCCTTCCCGGTCGCAGGCCGCGAGCAGGGCAGCCAGTTCCTCGGGCTCCCCGGCGACGACCACGGCGTCGGGGCCGTTCACCGCGGCCACGCACACGCCTCCGCCGACGGGCAGCAGGCTCGTGGTCCGCTCGGCGGAGGCGGCGACCGACACCATGCCGCCGCGTCCCGCCAGCCTCAGCAGCGCCCGGCTGCGCAGCGCCACCACGAGGGCCGCGTCGTCGAGCGACAGCGCTCCGGCGACGTGGGCGGCGGCGATCTCGCCCTGGCTGTGTCCGACGACCGCGTCCGGGGTGACGCCGGTGTCGCGCCAGTGCGCGGCCAGCGCGACCATCACGGCGAAGAGCACCGGCTGGACGACGTCCACGCGGTCGAGCGTCGGTGCGCCGGGCGCGCCGCGCAGCACCTCGGTCAGGGACCAGTCGGTGTGCGGGGCGAGCGCCCGTTCGCAGTCGGCGATGGCGGCGGCGAACGGCGCGGAGGCGTCGAGCGCCGCCGCGGCCATGCCGGCCCACTGCGAGCCCTGGCCGGGGAAGACGAAGGCCGTACGGCCGCCGCGCGCCCGGTCCCGCACGGCGTCGGGCGCGGGTTCTCCCGCCGCGAGGGCGTCCAGCCAGCCGAGGAGCGCGTCGCGGTCGCGGCCGACGGCTGCCGCCCGGAAGGGCAGGGCGGGGCGGGTGCCGGCGAGCGCGCGGGCCGGGGCGGCGGCGCCCCCGTCGGGGCGGGCCCGCAGGTGCTCGCCCAGTCGGCGCGCCTGTCGGCGCAGGGCCGCGGGCGTCATGGCGGAGAGCAGCCAGGGAACGGTGGTCCCGGTGTCCTCGGAGGGTTCGGCGTCCGTGCCGCCCGTTCCGCCCGTGCCGCCCGTGCCTCCCGTTCCGTCGGGCAGCGGGCCGGCGTCGGCGGCGGGTGCTTCCTCCAGGACGGCGTGGGCGTTGGTGCCGCTCATGCCGAACGCGGAGACGCCGGCCCGGCGCGGCCGGTCCCCGTCCGGGGCGTCCCAGGGGCGGGCGTCCGCGAGCAGCCGGACCGCGCCGGCCGACCAGTCCACCCGGCTGGACGCCTCCTGTGCGTGCAGGGTGCCGGGGAGCACGCCGTTGCGCAGTGCGAGCACCGTCTTGATGACCCCGGCGACCCCGGCGGCGGCCTGGGTGTGCCCGATGTTGGACTTCAGCGATCCCAGCCACAGCGGCCGGTCGGCGGGCCGGTCCTGGCCGTAGGTGGCCAGCAGGGCCTGCGCCTCGATGGGGTCGCCGAGCACGGTGCCGGTGCCGTGTCCCTCGACCAGGTCGACATCGGCGCCGGACAGTCCGGCCGCGGCCAGCGCGGTCCTGATCACCCGCTGCTGCGCGGGGCCGCTCGGAGCGGTGAGGCCGTTGCTGGCACCGTCCTGGTTCACGGCGGTGCCCCGTACGAGGGCGAGGACCGGATGTCCGAGGCGGCGCGCGTCGGAGAGGCGTTCCACGAGCAGGACGCCCACCCCTTCGCCCCAGCCCGTGCCGTTCGCCCCTTCGGCGTAGGAGCGGCAGCGGCCGTCGGGCGACAGGCCCTGCTGACGGCTGAACTCGACGAAGACGTCCGGGCTCGCCATCACCGCGGCGCCGCCGACCAGGGCGAACGAGCAGTCGCCGGCGCGCAGTGCCTGGCCGGCCAGGTGCAGTGCCACCAACGAGGACGAGCAGGCCGTCTCCACGGTCACGGCGGGGCCGCCGAGTCCGAGGGTGTAGGCGACGCGGCCGGAGGCGACGCTGGTGACCGTGCCGCTGAGGAGGTGCCCCTCGATCTCGTCGGACGGGTTCTGCGGGCCGGTGCCGTAGCCCTGGGCGGCGACGCCGACGTAGACGCCGCCCTCGCTGCCGCGGACCGACGAGGGGTCGAGTCCGGCCCGCTCCAGTGCCTCCCAGCTGGTTTCCAGGAGCAGCCGCTGCTGCGGGTCCATGGCCAGGGCTTCGCGCGGGGAGATGCCGAAGAACTCCGCGTCGAACTCGGCCGCGCCGTCCAGGAATCCGCCGCCGGTGGTGTAGAAGGTGCCCGGGTGCAGGGGGTCCGGATCGTAGAGGGTGTCCAGCGGCCAGCCGCGGTCGGCGGGCAGCGCGGCGACCGCGTCCACGCCGTCGGCCACCAGCTGCCACAGGTCCTCGGGCGAGCGGACACCGCCCGGGAACCGGCAGGCCATCGAGACGATCGCCAGGGGTTCGTCGGCCGCCGCGGGCCCGGCCGCGCCGCCGGCGGCGGCCGCGGAGTCCGTCGCGGCCTTGCCGGTCGTGCCGGTCGTGCCGTCGGCGTCCGGTCCGGTGCCCCTCAGCTCGGCGAGGAGGTAATCGGCGAGGGCGGCTGCCGTCGGGTGGTCGAAGACGGTGGTGAACGCGAGCGGCAGGGCGGTGGCCGCGACCAGCCGGTGGCGGAGTTCGACGGCGGTGAGCGAGTCGAAGCCCAGCTCGCGGAACGGGCGGTCGACCGTGAGGCCGGCGGCCGACTCGTGGCCCAGCACGGCGGCCGCTTCGGTCCGCACCAGTTCCGTCAGCAGTTTGCGGCCCTCGGGCTCGGACAGTCGGCGCAGCCGGTGCGGCCACGACGGGTCTCCGCCCGTGCCCGGCCCGGACCCTGCGGGGGCGTCCGCGTCCGCCGGGTCGCCGTCCGCCGCCAGGGGCTCCGGGGCGGCCGACAGGCCGCGCAGCAGCGCGCTGTCCCTGGCCGAGCCGAAGATCGGCGCGAAGCGGCTCCAGTCCAGCTCGGCGACGACCGGTTCGCCCTCGTCCAGGGTCAGCGCCAGGCCGAGCGCGGAGAGCGCCGCCGCCGGGTCCATCGGCACCAGCCCGAGGCGGCGCAGGCCGTCGCCGACCGCGCCCTCGGCCATGCCCGCGCCGGCCCAGGGGCCCCAGGCCACCGAGGTCGCCGTCAGGCCCCGGCCGCGCCGCGCCGCGGCGAGGCCGTCCAGGTAGGCGTTGGCTGCCGCGTAGGCGCCCTGGCCGCCGCTGCCCCAGGTGCCCGAGATCGAGGAGAACAGCACGAAGGCGTCCAGCGGGCGGTCCTCGAACAGGGCGTCGAGGTGGGCCGCGCCGCGCGTCTTGGCCGCCGTCAGCCGGGCCAGTTCTTCCGGCGTGCAGTCCATCAGCGCGGTGTCCGAGGTGAGTCCGGCGGTGTGCACCACGGCCCGTACGGTGTCGCCCTCGTCGCTCAGCCGCCCCAGGACCCGCTCCAGCGCGGCGCGGTCGGCGACGTCGCAGGCCAGCACGGTGCTCCGGGCGCCGAGCGCCGCCAGGGCGTCGACCAGCGCGTCGGCTCCGGGGGCCTCGGGGCCCCGCCGGCCGAGGAGGACGAGGTGTTCCGCGCCGCGCTCGGCGAGCCAGCGCGCCACCTGGGCGCCGAGGCCTCCGGTGCCGCCGGTGACGAGGACCGTGCCGCGCGGCGTCCACGGTGCGGGCGCGGGTGTCGCGGGCTCCGGCGCGGGGACGAGTCGACGGCCCAGCGGTGCCGGCGCCCGTACGGCCACCTGGTCCTCGCCGTCCCGTCCGGCCAGCACCGCGCACAGCCCGTCCAGCGCGGGCCCGTCCAGCAGGTCCGGCAGGTCGACCAGGCCGCCCCAGCGCAGCGGGTGCTCCAGTGCGGCCACCCGGCCCAGGCCCCAGACCTGGGCCTGCTCGGGGCGGACCTCCTCCGTGCCGTCGGCTGCCACCGCGCCTCGGGTGGCGCACCACAGGGGCGCGTCGATGCCTGCGTCTCCGAGGGCCTGGAGCAGCAGCAGGGTCCCGGTCAGGCAGGCGTCGAGCGTCGGCAGGCCCGGGCGGGGGCCCCGGTCCAGGGCCAGCAGCGACAGGACGCCCTCCAGTGAGCCGAACTCCGGTAGCAGCGAGGCCAGTTCGGCGCGTTCGGCGGCGGCCCCGACCCGGATCACGGCCACCTCGGCGCCGTGTCCGGCGAGCGCCTGCTCGCAGGCGAGTGCGGTCTCCTCGGCACCGGGTCCGTCCGGGGTGACGAGCAGCCAGCGGCCGGAGAGGCGGGGCTCGGCGGGCGCGGTGAGCGGCTCCCACGCGATGCGGTAGCGGCGGGGGCCGGCGGGTGCCTCGGTCTCCCGGCGGGAGCGCCGGGCGGCGGGGGCCGGGTCCGGCGCGGCCACCGGCCAGAAGCGCCTGCGCTGGAAGGCGTAGGTGGGCAGGTCGACCCGCCGCACGTCGGTGCCGCTCCAGCCCGCCGACCAGTCCACCGCCACGCCGCGCAGGTGCAGCGAGGCGAGTGCGGTGCGGACCGCGTCCGGCTCGCCTCGGCCGTCGCGCAGCAGCGGCACCGTCCCGGGGCCGCCGGGGCCGCCGGAACTGCCGGGGGTGGGGGTGGCGTCGGGAAGGCAGGCGTGGAGCATGCCGGACAGCACGCCGCCCGGTCCGAGTTCGAGGTACGTCGTCGCGCCCTCGGCCCGCAGCCGGCGGGCCCCTTCCAGGAAGCGCACGGTGCCCCGGACGTGGCGCACCCAGTGTTCGGGGGACCGGAGTTCCGCGGCCGTGGCCGTGCGCCCGGTCAGGTTGGAGACGATCTCGATGCCGGGCGCGTGGTAGGTCAGCGACTCGGCCACGTCCCGGAACGCGTCGAGCATCCCGTCCATCCGGGCGGAGTGGAACGCGTGGCTCACGCTCAGCCGGCGGGTGCGCCGTCCCCGGGAGCGGAACGCCCCGGCCAGGCGCAGCACCGCGTCCGCGTCACCGGACAGGACCACGGAGGTGGGCCCGTTGACGGCGGCGATGTCCACCGCGTCCCGGCCCGGCTCGCGGTCCGCGTCCGTCCCCGCCTCCGCGTCCGTCTCCGCCTCCGGGAGGGGGTGCCCGGTGCGGTCGTCCAGCAGGGCCTGGCGCACTTCCTCCTCGGTGGCCTCCACCGCCACCATCGCCCCGCCCTCGGGCAGTTCGTCCATCAGCCGGCCCCGGGCCGCCACCAGCGCGCAGGCATCGGACAGGTCCAGCACGCCCGCCGCGTGGGCGGCGGCGAGTTCGCCGATGGAGTGCCCCATCAGCAGGTCGGGCCGCACACCCCAGTGCCGTACGAGCCGGAACAGCGCCGTCTCCAGGGCGAACAACGCGGGCTGGGTGTACCGGGTGCGGTCGAGCAGCGCCGCACCGGGGGTTCCGGGCTCGGCGAACAGGACGTCGCGCAGGGGCAGGTCGAGGTGCGGGTCCAGGCCGGTCAGCACCTCGTCGAGGGCGTCGGCGAACACCGGGTCGTCGCGGTAGAGCTCCGCGCCGGCTCCGGCCCGCTGGCTGCCCTGCCCCGGGAAGAGGAAGGCGGTCCGGCCGGAGCGTACGGCGCCTCCGGTGAGCAGCCGGCCCGCTGCCGTGCCGCGCGCGAGTGCGGTGAGCGAGCGTCGGACGGATGCCCGGTCCCGTCCCAGGACGGCGGCCCGGTGTTCGAGCGGGGCCCGTCCGGTGGCGAGCGAGTAGGCGACGTCCGCCAGTTCGGCGTCCGGGTCGGCGTCGAGCCGGCTCACCAGCCGGCCGGCCTGTGCCCGCAGGGCCTCCGGTGTGCCGGCCGAGAGCAGCAGCGGCACGGGCGGGGCGGCCCGGCGCGCGGTGTCCGGGGCGGCGGTGGCCGTCGTGGCGGTGTCCGGGGCGGGCTCGGCCGGGGTGTCGGTCCGCTCCGGGGCGGGCGCGACCGCGACGGCCGGTGCCTGCTCGATGATCGCGTGCACGTTGGTGCCGCTGATGCCGAACGACGACACGCCTGCCCGGCGCGGGTGCCCGGTCTCCGGCCACGGGGTGTGCGCGGTGAGCAGGCGGATGGCACCGTCGGACCAGTCGACGTGCGGGTTCGGCGTCCCGGCGTGCAGGGTCCCCGGCAGTTCGCCGTGGCGGATGGCCAGCACCATCTTCATCACTCCGGCCACCCCGGCCGCCGCCTGGGTGTGCCCGATGTTCGACTTCACGGAGCCGAGCCACAGCGGCCGGTCCGCCGGGCGCGCCGACCCGTGGACGGCCTGGAGCGCCTGCGCTTCGATGGGGTCGCCGAGCTTCGTCCCGGTGCCGTGGGCCTCGATCGCGTCGATCTGGTCGGCGCGCAGCGCGGCGTCGGCCAGCGCGGCGCGGATGACCTGCTGCTGGGACGGGCCGTTGGGGGCGGTGAGCCCGTTGCTGGCGCCGTCCTGGTTCACGGCGGTGCCGCTGACCAGCGCGAGTACGGGGTGGCCGTGGCGCAGGGCGTCGCTGTGGCGCTCCAGCAGCAGCACTCCGGCGCCCTCGCCCCAGCCCGTGCCGTCCGCCTCCGCCGAGAACGCCTTGCACCGGCCGTCGGCGGCGAGCCCGCGCTGACGGCTGAACTCCACGAAGAGCCGCGGGGTGCTCATCACCGTCACGCCGCCCGCGAGGGCCTGCTCGCAGTCGCCGCGCCGCAGTGCCTGCACGGCCAGGTGGAGCGCCACCAGCGACGAGGAGCACGCGGTGTCGACGGTGAGCGAGGGCCCCTGGAGGCCGAGGACGTAGGACAGCCGCCCGGACAGCACGCTGGCCGTGTTCCCGGTCAGCAGGTGGCCCTCGGACACGCCCTCGGCGCCCTGCAGCAGCGCGGAGTAGTCCTGGCCGTTGGTACCGATGTAGACGCCGACCTGCCGGTCCTTCAGCGCGGTCGGGTCCTGCCCGGAGCCCTCGACCGCCTCCCAGGCGGTCTCCAGGAGCAGCCGCTGCTGCGGGTCCATGGCCAGGGCCTCGCGCGGCGAGATGCCGAAGAACTCCGCGTCGAAGTCGGGGGCGTCGTGCAGGAAGCCGCCCTGCATGCTGTACGTCGTGCCGGCGTGGTCGGGGTCGGGGTCGTACAGCCCCTCGGTGTCCCAGCCCCGGTTCGACGGCCAGTCGCCGACGGCGTCGGTGCCCTTCGAGAGCAGCTGCCAGAAGTCCTCCGGCCCCGCGACCCCGCCGGGGAGGCGGCAGCCCATGCCGACGATCGCGATCGGCTCGTTGCCGTCGGGTGCCGCCGCCGGGCCCGCCCCGGCGTCGACGGAGCCGGCGGGCCCGGCGGTGCCGCTCGCGGCGTCCGGCAGGTCCAGGTCCGCGAGCACCCGGTCGGCCAGTGCCGACGGTGTGGGGTGGTCGAACAGGACGGTGGCGGGCAGGGCCAGTCCGGTGACGGCGGCGAGCCGGTTGCGCAGCTCCACCGCCGTCAGCGAGTCGAAGCCGAGCGCGGAGAACGCCTTTCCGGGCTGGACCGTGTCGACGTCGGGGTGGCGCAGGACGGTCGCCGCGTGGGTGCGTACCAGTTCGGTGAGGGTCCTGACCCGGTCCTCGTGACGCGGCAGTTCGGCGATCCGCTGCCGCAGGGTGTCGGCGGAGTCGCCGCCTTCCCGGGCCGCCGACGGTGCGGTGGTGTCCTGGGCGGGCCTCGCGGCGGCCGGGTCCGGTATCCCGTGGAGGAGGGCGGCGGTCCACGGGCCGCTGCCCGCGGTGAAGCGCCGCCAGTCGACATCGGCGACCAGGACCAGTTCGTCGTCCTCCGCGAGTGCCCGGCCGATCGCGGTGACGGCCGTTTCGGGCTCCATCACCGGCATGCCGGAGTCCCGCAGCCGTGCGGCGACCTCGTCCGCCAGCATGCCCGGCCCGGCCCAGGCGCCCCAGGCCACGGAGGTGCCGGGCAGCCCGGCGGCCCGGCGGGCGGCGACGAGTGCGTCGACGGCCGCGTTGGCGGCCGCGTAGTTGCCCTGCCCGGCGTTGCCCACGACGCCCATCACCGACGAGAACACCACGAAGGCCGACAGGTCGAGACCCTCGGTGGCCTCGTGCAGGTTCCGTGCGGCGGTCAGCTTGGCGCGCAGCACCACGGCGAGCCGCGCGGGGTCCAGCGCGTCGAGCACACCGTCGTCGAGGACGCCCGCCGCGTGGATGACGGCGGACAGCGGGTACCGCGCCGGGATGTCGGCGAGCAGCGCCGCCAGTGCGGCCGGGTCGGCGACGTCGCAGGCAGCAAAGGCCACTTCGGCGCCCAGCGCCGTCAGTTCCTCCCGCAGCGCGTCCGTACCGGGTGCGCCGGCACCGCGCCGGCTGACCAGCAGCAGCCGCTCCGCGCCCTGGCCCGCGAGCCAGCGCGCCGTGTGCGAGCCGACGCCACCGGTGCCACCGGTGACGAGGACCGTTCCCTGCCATCGCGGTCGCGTCCGCGCCCGGACGGCCGCGTCGTCCGTGGCCCCCGTACGGGCCTTCGGCAACGCCGACGACGCGGGCCGCAGACGGCGTCCGTGGACCCCGGTGGAGCGCACGGCCACCTGTTCCTCGTCGGCCACGGCTCCCGCGAGCACCGCGCACAGGCGGCGCGCGGCCCGTACGTCCAGCACCTCGGGCAGGTCGATCAGACCGCCCCGGCGATGCGGGTGCTCCAGCGCCAGCGTCCGGCCCAGGGCAGCGGACGCGGCCTGGCCCACGTGTCCGGGCCGTTCCGCACCGCCCAGGACCGCCGTTCCCTTCGTCAGCGTCCAGAGCCGGGCGTGGATTCCCGCGTCCTCCAGCGCCTGGGCCAGGGCGAGGGTCAGCGCCGGGCCACCGGGCAGGTCGGGGTGTTCGGGATGGGGGCGCTCCTCCCAGGACAGCAGGGACAGCACGCCGGCGATCGGCTGCTCCCCGGCGGTCTTCGTGAGCAGAGCGGCCATCTGTTCGCGGGTCGTGCCCGGATCGGCGACGACGCACGGGAGGAGGTCGGCTCCGGCCTCGCCGAGAGTGCGCAGGACGGCCGCCGCGTCGTCGCCCTCGGGACGCAGGGCGAGCCAGCGACCGGGGAGGCCGTCCGCCGGCGCGACCGACAGGGGTGCCCAGGCGACGTGGTAGCGCCAGGACTCCGCCCTCCGCTCACGGCTCCTGACGGAGCGCCAGGTCGCCAGGGCGGGCAGGACTTCGTCCAGGGCTCCACGGTCGACCCCGAGGGTCTCGGCGAGCCGGGCGGGGTCCTGACGTTCCAGGTCGTCCCAGTGGTCTTCGGCGGGGGCGGCCGGGACGGCGGCCGGGGCCGTCAGCCAGTAGCGCCGCCGCTGGAAGGCATACGTCGGCAGGTCCACCCGCCGGCCCTCGGGGAACGCGCCCGCGAAGTCCACTCCCAGCCCGCGCTCCCAGGCACGGCCGACCGCGAGCAGCACCTGCGCCGGGCCGCCCTCCCCGCGACGCAAGGTCCCCAGCACCGCGGCATCCACACCGGCGGCCTCCACCGACTCCCCCACCGCCACGCCCAGCACCGGGTGCGGACTGGACTCCACGAAGAACCGGAAGCCCTCCCCCAGCAACGCCGCCGTGGCCTTCCCGAACTCCACCGTCTCCCGCAGATTGCGGTACCAGTACTCGGCGTCCAGGGACTTCGTGTCCAGCCAGCCGCCCGTCACCGTCGAGAAGAACGGCACCGAACCAGCAAGAGGAGTGATCCCGTCCAGATCCGCCAGCAGCTGCTCCCGGACCTCCTCCACGTGCACGGAGTGCGACGCGTAGTCGACCTCGATCAGCCGCGCCCGCACCCCCTCCCCCACCAGCACGTCGACCAGCGCCGCCACCGCGTCCGCGTCACCCGACACCACCGTCGACGACGGACCGTTCACCGCCGCCACCGACAACCGGCCCACCCACGAGGCGATCCGCTCCCGCACCGCCTCCACCGGCAGGGGCACCGACGCCATCCCGCCACGACCGGCCAACGCACCCACCGCACGGGAACGCAGCGCGACCACCCGCGCCCCGTCCTCCAGGCTCAGACCGCCCGCCACGCAGGCGGCCGCGACCTCGCCCTGCGAGTGGCCGACCACCGCGTCCGGCACGACACCGAACGAGCCCCACACCTCCGCCAGCGACACCATCACGGCCCACAGCACCGGCTGCACCACGTCAACGCGCGCCAGCAGGGCCTCCGAACCCAGCGCCTCCGCCAACGACCAGTCGACGTAAGGCGCCAGAGCACGCTCGCACTCCGCCATCCGCCCGGCGAACACCGCCGATTCGGCCAGCAACTCCGCGGCCATCCCCACCCACTGCGAACCCTGACCCGGGAACACCAGCGCCGAACGGCCGGAAACCAACCCGCCGCCGGCCACCGACCCCGGGGCCGAACGCCCCTCCGCCAGCGCCTTCAGCCCACCGAGCAGCTCGCTCCGGTCCCCGCCCACCACCACCGCACGGTGCTCGAAGGACGCCCGCCCCACCGCCAGCGAATAGCCCACGTCCGCCGGATCAAGCCCGGGCTCCGCCACCACCCGTGCCGCCAACGCCCCCGCCTGCGCCCGCAGGGCCTCCGCACTGCGCGCCGACACCGGCCACACCACCGTCCGAGGACGCCGGGCACCCTCCACCGCCCCGGCCGTCTCCTCGGCCGGCGCGGCCTCCAGGATCACGTGGGCGTTGGTCCCGCTGATGCCGAAGGAGGACACGCCGGCCCGGCGCGGACGGCCCGTGTCGTCCCACGCCCGGGCCTCCGTCAGCAACCGGCCGGCCCCTGTGGACCAGTCCACCTCGGGCGTCGGCCCGTCCACGTGCAGCGTCTTCGGCATCACGCCGTGCCGCATCGCCAGCACCGACTTGATGACGCCGCCCACGCCCGCCGCGGCCTGGGAATGGCCGATGTTGGACTTCAGCGAGCCGATCCACACCGGACGGTCCGCCGGACGGTCCTGTCCGTACGTGGCCAGCAGGGCCTGCGCCTCGATCGGGTCACCCAGTCGCGTCCCCGTGCCGTGCGCCTCCACCACGTCCACCTCGGACGCCGTCAGGCCCGCGTCCGCGAGCGCCGCCCGGATCACCCGCTGCTGCGACGGACCGTTCGGCGCCGTCAGACCATTGCTCGCACCGTCCTGGTTCGTGGCCGAACCCCGGATGACGGCCAGCACCGGATGCCCGTTGCGCCGGGCGTCCGACAGCCGCTCCACCAGCAGCATCCCCACGCCCTCGGCCAGGCCGAAACCGTCGGCGGCCGCCGCGAAGGCCTTGCAGCGGCCGTCCGGGGCCAGACCGCCCTGTCGGCTGAACTCCACGAGCATGCCGACGGTGGACATCACGGTCGCGCCGCCGGCCAGCGCCAGCGAGCACTCGCCCGCCCGCAGCGCCCGCACCGCGAGGTGCAGGGCCACCAGCGAGGACGAGCACGCGGTGTCCACGGTGACCGCCGCGCCCTCCAGGCCGAGCGTGTAGGCCAGTCGGCCGGACGCGACGCTTCCGGTGTTGCCGGTCAGCAGGTGGCCGCCCTCGTCGGCGCCCTGTTCGAGAGGGGGCCCGTAGTCCATGGTCATCGCCCCGACGTAGACGCCCGTCGGGGTCCGCCGCAGGGTGGCCGGGTCGATCCCGGCCCGCTCCAGCACCTCCCAGGTCGTCTCCAGCAGCAGCCGCTGCTGCGGGTCCATCGCGGCCGCCTCGCGCGGCGAGATGCCGAAGAACTCCGCGTCGAACCCGGCCGCACCGGCGAGCGAACCCGCCTCCCGCTGGTAGTACCGGCCCGGCGTCCCCGGCACGGGGTCGTACCGTCCGGCGGTGTCCCAACCGCGGTCGTCGGGCAGCGCGGAGACGGCGTCGGCACCTGCCGACACCAGCTCCCAGAGTTCGTCGGGGCTGCCGACACCGCCGGGGTAGCGGCAGCCCATGCCGACGATCACCACGGGGTCGTCGTCCTCGGCCCGCCGCACCGGCTCGTCCGCGCCCATGTCCCTGTCGGGCCGGTCGCCGCCGATCTCGGCGCAGAGGTACGCGACCAGGGCCGCCGGGGTCGGGCAGTCGAAGACGACCGTCGCCGGGATGCGCAGCGCCGTCGCCGCGCTCAGCCGGTTGCGCAGCTCCACGGCGGTGACGGAGTCGAATCCCAGGTCGAGGAAGGCCAGGTCGGCGGGGACCGGATCGGACCGCCCGGTCAGCGCGGCGATCTCCTCGCCGACCAGCCGTGCCAGCGCGGCACGCCGCTCCGGTAGGTCCGATGCGGCCAGCTCCGCGCGGAACGCGGTGCCGGCGTCCCGGTCGCCGCCCGCGCCGCCGGGCCCTGCCGGGTCCGCCGGGCCGGGCTCCGCGAGCGCCGCCAGGGCGGCCGCCGGCAGTTCCCGCACCCGGGCGTGCTGCCCGGCGAACAGCGCTTCCCGGTCCGGGGTGACACCGCGCACGTACAGGTCACCGAGCGAGGTCAGGAACCGGCCCGGACCGCCCTGGTCCCGGCGCAGCGTCCCGAGGACGGCGGCCCGTGCGCCGTGTTCCTCCGCGCAGTCCGTGAGGGCGGAGGTCAGCACGGTGTGCGGGCTGACCTCCAGCAGGACGCCGTGCCCGTCCCGCAGCAGGGCCCCGGTCGCCTGGTGGAACCTGACCGGGTTGCGCAGGTTACGGCACCAGTAGTCGGCGTCCAGTACCGGGACGTCCAGCCGTCCCCCGGTCAGCCCGGAGTAGTAGGGCAGATCCGGTGTGCGGGGCCGGATCGGTGCGAGGTCGGCGCGCATCCGGGGGATGATCGCGTCGATGTGCGGCGAATGGGCCGCCAGGCCCACCGCGATCCGCCGTGCGTGCACCGCGTCCGAGGCCAGGTCGGCGAGGAGTTCGGCCGCGGCGTCGCGGTCACCGGAGACGATCACGGACCGCGGCCCGTTGTGCGCGGCGACGACGAGGCGGCCGTCCCAGCGGCGCAGCCGCGGCTCGACCTCGCCCGCCGGGGCCATGACGGAGATCATGTCCCCCTTCCCGGCCAGGGTCGCCTGGGCCTGGCTCCACAGGGCCACCACCCGCGCGCAGTCGTCCAGGGACAGCGCGCCGCTGACGGCGGCGGCGGTGACCTCGCCGACGCTGTGCCCGAGCACGGCGGCCGGTTCCACACCGTGGGAGCGCCACAGCGCGGCGAGCGACACCGTCACGGCGAACAGCAGGGGCTGCACCACGTCGGCCCGGTCCCCGGCGGGTGCGCCCGGCGCGTCCGGGTCGCGGAGCACGTCGATCGGCGACCAGTCGACGAACGGTTCCAGGGCCTGCGCGCACGCGTCCATCCGGTCGCGGAACACCGTGGAGGTGTCCAGCAGGTCCACCGCCATCCGGGGCCACTGCGCGCCCTGTCCGGGAAACACGAAGGCGACCCGGCGGTCCGCCCCTGCGGCGCCCTCCACCAGGCCGGGCATGCTCCTGCCGTCGGCGAGCGCGTCCAGCCGCCGCAGGAACCCGTCGCGGCCGTCCGCCACCAGTGCCGCCCGCCGGCTCCCCTCGGAAGCGGTGCGCGCGAGGGTGAACGCGATGTCCTGGGGGCTCCAGTCGTCACGACCGGCCAGGTACGCGTGCAGGCCGCGCGCGCCGGCCGCCAGCGACTCCTTGCCGCTGCCTGCCAGTGTCCACAGCAGCGGTGCTTCCGTACCGTCGGGGTGCGCCATCGTGTCTTCGGACTCCTTCACGGCGAGCAGGACCACCAGTCGCCGGACCGTGGCGGGGGCCCGCTCCCACGGGTCGCGCGCCGACCGGGACGCCTTCGTCATGCCCGGCGTGTACCGCCACCGGACCTGCGACGCCGATCTTGCCCAAGTCGCATAGCGGCTCGATAGCGCAGGCCGCGACACGACGTGGACGCGGGGAGCGGGCGGGTCGCGGAGCCGCGGGAGGCCCGCGCGCGCACCCGTGGGGCGGATCGAACACCGCCTACCTGATCCGCCCGCGCCACCCCCGGCACCCCGGCCTGTCGCCACCGCCGGGGGGCCGCCAGGCGGTAGTAATGGCACCGGACCGAACCGCACCCCGGAGGCACCGGTGACCCACCCGATCCTCGACCAGATCCAGCGGCTGCGCGCCGAGTTGGCGCCCGGCGACGCCGCACCGGCGCTGGTCACCGCGCTCACCGTCGGCACCGCCCCGCGCTCGGCCCTGGCCGAACTCGCGGCCCAGCAGCACCGGATCATCCGCTCCGACCGGCGCAGCCTGCTGGTGCTCGCCACCCGTTGCGCGGACCGGCCGGTCGGCGCCTGGTTCGCCACCCTGGCCGAGGGCGAGAGCGCCGCGCTGCGCACCCTGCCCGCCCTCGCCGCCGCCTGCGGGCTCGACCGGGCCGCGCTGGAGGCCCGGCCGCCGCTGCCCGGCTGCCAGGCCTACCCCGGCTACCTGGCCTGGCTCGCCCTGAACGGCCGCCCCGCCGCCGCGGCCGCCGCCATGGTCGCCAACTTCGCCGCCTGGGGCGGCTACTGTGCCGCTGTCGCGCAGGCGCTGCGCCGCCACTACGGCTTCTCGGACGAGGCCTGCGCGTTCTTCGACTTCTTCGCCCAGCCCGCGCCCGAGCTGGAGCAGCAGGCCGCCGACGCGCTCGGACCGGACCGGCTGGACGAGCCGACCCTGGCCGCCGCCCGCGAGTACGGGCTGCTGCTCCAGTCCTACGAGCACCTGTTCTGGGACACCCTGGGCGTGCTCAACCCCTGAGCCCGGCCCGAGCCCGAGAGGCCCGTCCGTTCGACCCGGTCAGGCCTGCCCGTGCGGCTTGCCGCTGACCATCCGGCGGTAGGTCACCCGGCCGCCGGCCTCGTGCGTGCTCTTCCCGAGGTCGGCGTCGCGGCAGAACTGCCCGGCCCCCGTAGCGGTTGCCGGAGTTCGACCGGATCTCGCACCCGGCACCGCCGGCACGGTTTCCCGCTCGTTGGCAGATCGAGATCCGACGACGACCGAGCGTCGCCGCCTTCCCCGCCCCACCCCCCGCTTTCGGCCGGTATATAGCGCCGGAGCGCGGGGGTAGATGACATGTTCCGATCACCCCGGTCGTCCGCCTACGGTTCCGGCAACCCCCACACCGATCGAGGAGATCCCCCATGCTCCGCATCCGTGCCCTGGCGGTGGCCGCCGCCCTGGCGAGCGGCGCCCTCACCGCGGCCCCCGCCGTCGGCGCGCCCACCGACGACCCGTCCATAGCCGCCGCCCTGGCCACCGCCCCCGCCCGGCCGGCCGCCGCCCCGCCCGCACTGCTCCACGCGCTCCAGCGGGACCTCGGGCTCTCCCCGCAGGCCGCCGCCGACCGCCTCGCCCACGAGGGCCGGGCCGCCGGAGTCCGGACGGCACTCGCCCGGGCGCTCGGCGACCGCTGGGCCGGCGCCTGGGTCGACGGCCCCGACGCGACCCTCGTCGTGGCCACCACCGACGCCTCCGCCGCCCGGACCGTCACCGCCCACGGCGGCCGGGCCACCGTCGTCCGCCACTCCCTGGCCGCCCTGGACGGCGCCAGGTCCGCGCTCGACCGGGCGTCCTCCGCCGCCGCGCCCGACGCCACCCCGCTCTGGTACGTGGACGTCCGGGCCAACACCGTCGTGGTGCGCTCCGCCGACGCCGCCCGGACCGACGCGTTCCTGCGGCAGTCCGGCGTGGACCGCACGCTGGTCCGGGTCGAACGCTCCACCGCCGCACCCCGCCCGCTCGCCGACCTGCGCGGCGGGGACGCCTACTACATCGACAACGCCGCCCGCTGTTCGATCGGCTTCCCGGTCACCCAGGGCGGGCAGCCCGGCTTCGTCAGCGCCGGCCACTGCGGCCAGCCCGGCTCCAACGCGACCGCCGCCGACGGCAGTTCGATCGGCACCTTCCAGGGCTCCACCTTCCCCGGCAACGACTACTCCTGGGTGGCGGCCGGCCCGGGCTGGTCCGCCCAGCCGCAGGTGAACGACTACGCGGGCGGCGCGGTGACGGTGTCCGGCTCCGCCGAGCAGTCCGTCGGCGGCTCGGTCTGCCGCTCCGGCTCCACCACCGGCTGGCACTGCGGCACCGTCCAGGAACTGAACGCCACCGTCAACTACCAGGAGGGCAGCGTCTACGGCCTCACCCGCACCACCGTGTGCGCCGAACCCGGCGACTCCGGCGGGTCCTTCATCTCCGGCAACCAGGCCCAGGGCGTGACCTCGGGCGGCTCCGGCGACTGCACCTCGGGCGGGGAGACCTACTTCCAGCCGGTCAACCCGATCCTCGGCACCTACGGCCTGACCCTGGCCACCGGCTGACCCCGGCGACCGGCCGAAGGCCGAGCCCGGTCACCGGCTGAAGGCCACCCCCCCCCGGCCACCGGCAGGCGCCGGCAGCCGTCAGCGCAGCCCCGCCGTCCGGCGCTCGAACACCTCGGGACGCGCGGTCTCCAACGCCGTGGAGACCGCCCCGAGGAGCACCGCCTCCTCCCCCAGGAGGCTGGGCGCGAGCGTCGGACGCATCGGGGCGAGCCGGTGCAGGGCCTGCTCCAGCGGTGCCAGGAGCAGGTCCGCACTGCTGCCGATGCCGCCGCCGAGCACCACCAGGTCCGGATCCAGCACGGCGGACAGCACCGCCACCGCGTACGCGAGCTGCTCGGCCTCCCGCTCCACCGCCCGGACCGCGGCGGCCTCCCCGGCCCGGGCCCGCTCGAACACCTGCTTCGCCGTCAGCTGCTTCGCCGCTGAAGGCTTTTCCGCCGCCTGGCTCCCGCCGCCGTCCCCGTCCAGCCCGAGGTCCCGGGCGGAGCGCACCACGGCGTCCGCGGCGGCCACCTCCTCGATGGTCCCGGTCGGCTCGCCCGCACGGGCCGGCAGCGGCACCAGGCCGATCTCGCCCAGCGCGCCGTGCGCCCCGAGCAGCAGCTCGCCGTCCTTCACCACGCCCAGCCCGAGGCCGGTGCCGACCAGCAGGTAGGCGAACATCCGACTGCCCCGCCCGGCGCCCAGGGTGTACTCGCCGAGCGCGGCCAGGTTGGCGTCGTTGGCCACCGAGACCGCCGTCCCCAGCCCCTCCCCTATCCGGTCGAACAGCCCCGGCCGGCCCCAGCCGGGCAGGCTGGAGGCGTACCGCACCCCCCGCCGCTCCTCGTCCCACACGCCCGGCGTGCCGATGACCGCGTGCACGATGTCGTCGCCGGCCAGCTCCGCCTCGGCGATCGCCTCCCGCGCGGCCGCGATCACGGCGTCCGCGACGGCGTTCGCCGACCGGCCGCGGTTGGCCACGTCCCGGCGGGCCACGACCGTCCCGGCGAGGTCCGCGACGGCCACCCGCAGCCGGGCCCGGCCGATGTCCACGCCGAGCACGTACCCGGCCGTCGGGTCGACCTCGTACAGCACGGCGGTACGGCCGCGCTCGGGGGCGAGCCGCCCGGCCTCGCGGACCAGCCCGGCCTGCTCCAGGGCGGCCAGCGCGGCCGAGACGGTCGGCTTGGACAGGCCGGTATCCCGGGCCAGCTGGGCACGCGAGGATCCGCCACCGGTGCGCAGCAGCTCCAGCAGCAGCCACTCGTTGTTGCTGCGCAGCCGCTGCCGGTTCCAGGGCACCGCGGGGGCCCCGGCCGCCTGGCGACTGGTCGGCTGGTGGGGACTCATCGGTTCCTCCGGTCTGGCGGTCGCGGTCGTCTCTGGCCCGGGCCCGGCGCTCGTCGGGGAGCTGCCCGGGACCTGTCCGGCGCTCGTCCGGCACGGGCCCGACGCCGACCCGGCACTGCCCGCGGCGTCCGGTGTCGGGCGCCGCCGCCCAAGTATGACCGGTGATCATCCGGCGTTCGCCCGCCGGACCCCTCCCGCTCCACCGGACGTCCACCGGGCGCCCGCCGGCCGCACACCGCCCGTTCCCCGAGAGGACACCCGGACCCGGCACCCGACGACCCGGTGCCCGTCCCCGCACCCCCCGACCGACCCACCGACCGGACGCCCCCGCACCCCCGGTCGAACGGGCGTCCACCCACTCCGGGCAACCAGTCCGCTACAACACCGTCTCCGCCCAGTCAAGGTTTCCTCCAGTTGTGGGCGTGCCGCGCCCGGGCGCGTGATCATGGGCGTATGCACTTCCGGCACGGCAACCGAGCAGAGGACCCCCCGTCCGCGACACCGGGCACCCGGTCCCTGGCGGCGACGGCGGCGGCCCTCGCCGCGAAGCTCGGCGCGATCACCGGCAGTGACCAGGAGGACGACGATCCCGACCTGCTGCGCGCGGTCCTCGCCGCCGCGCCGGTCGGCGTCGCCGTGCTCGACGAGCGGCTGCGCTGGCAGTACCTGAACCCCGCCTTCACCACCGCCACCGGCCTGCGCCGCGCCGACGTGCTCGGCCGCCCCGCCGAGGCCACCGCCTTCGCCGGCGCCGCCGCCACGCTGCGCCGCGTGCTCGCCGACGGACACGACCGCGAGCACGCCACCGGCGGTCCCGACGGCGCGGGCCACCCGGTGCCGCCCGGCCTCCGGGTGCGCTACCGGCCGCTGCGGCGGGCCGGACGGACCACCGGCGTGATCGTGGTCGTCCTGGACGACCCCGACCCGGCCCGCGAGCAGCTGCGCGAGCTCGAACAGGCCCGCGCCCGGCACACGCTGCTCGACGCCGCCGCCGAACGGATCGGCACCACCCTCGACATCGGCACCACCTGCGCCGAGCTCGCCGCCTTCGCCGTGCCCGGCCTGGCCGACCTGGCCGCGGTCGACGTCCTGCCACCCGAGGCCGAACCCGCCCGGGCCGGCCACCGCACGTCCCAGCGTCTGCACCGCGCCGCCGTCCGGGCCGTCCCCGCGCTGACCGCCGGCCTCGCCGACCTCCCCCGGCCCGGGGAATCGATTCGCCACCGGGAGGGCTCGGCCGCGGTCCGCAGCCTCACCGGCGGCATCGCCGTACTCACCGAGCCCGGGTCCGAGGACGCCTGCCCCGCCGGGACGGCCTCGCTGCTCGTCCTGCCGCTCGCCGCCCGCGGCCGCCTGGTCGGGGTGCTCACCCTCGGCCGAGCCGCCGCCACCCCGCCGTTCACCGCCGACGAGGCCGCCCTGCTCGGCGACCTCGCCGCACGGGCCGCCACCGCCATCGACAACGCCCGCCGCTACAGCCGCTCCCAGGGCATCGCCCTGGAGCTCCAGCGGGCCCTGCTCAGCGAACCCGGCAACCCGCACCAGAACCTCGCGCTCGCCTCCCGCTACCTGCCCTCCGGCAGCAGCTCGGTGGTCGGCGGCGACTGGTACGAGACGGTCCGGCTGCCGTTCGGCCGCACCCTGCTGGCGATGGGCGACGTGATGGGACACGGCGTCGAGGCCGCCGTCGACATGAGCCACTACCGCTCGGCCCTGCGCGACATCGCCGGCATGGACCTGCCCCCGCACCGGATCCTGCGCCAGCTCGACACCGTCATCTCCGCCGACGACTCCGCCCGCCCCGCGACCTGCCTGCTGGCCCTCGCCGACCCGGGCCGCAGGCGCTGGACCCTCTCCAGCGCCGGCCACCTGCCGCCCGCCCTGGTCGCCCCCGGCCGGCCCACCGAGCTGCTGCGCCTGCCCACCGGCCCGCCGCTGGGCACCGGCCTCGGCGGCTACGAGCAGGCCACCCATCCGCTCGTCCCCGGCCAGACCCTGCTCCTCTACACCGACGGCCTGGTCGAACGCCGCGGCGAGGACATCGACGAATCCCTCGCCCGCCTCGCCGCCCTGCGGCTGCCCGCCACCGGCGAGCTCGACGACCTGCTGGACGCCGTCCTGCACTCCCTCGTCCCGCCGCCGTCCCCCGCGGCCGAGGACGACATCGCCCTCCTCGCCGCCCGGGCCAGACCGCGCTGACGGCTCCGCCCCGGCGCGAGCCGCCGCGCCCCCGGCCTCGCACCGGCACCGGCACCGGCACCGGCACCGGCGGCGGGACCCGTCCGCCCCGCCGCCACCCGCCGGGCTCACACCTTCGCCAGCGCCTGCTCCACGTCCGCCCAGATGTCCTCCGGGTGCTCGATGCCCACCGACATCCGGACCAGCCCGGCCCCGACTCCCGCCGCCGCCAACTCCTCGTCCGACAGCTGCCGGTGGGACGTGCTCGCCGGATGCAGGACCAGGCTGTGCACCCCGCCCAGCGACGGTGCGAGCGAAGCGAGCCGTACGGACTCGGTGAAGGCCCGGGCCGCCTCCCGGCCGCCGGCGAGGTCGAAGGCGAGGACACCGCCGTGGCCGTCGGGCAGCAGCCGCCGGGCCAGCTCGTGGTCCGGGTGGGCGGGCAGGCCCGGGTAGTGGACGGCGGCGACGGCGGGGTGGCCGCTGAGGCGCCCCGCCAGGTCGAGCGCGGTGTCGCAGTGCCGGCGGACCCGCAGGGCGAGGGTCTGCATGCCGCGCAGGGTCAGCCAGGCGGCGAACGGGTCGACGGTGGCGCCGAGTTCGAGGGACTGCTGCCAGACCCTGCGGTGCAGGTCCGGGTCGGCGAAGACCGCGATCCCGGCGAGGACGTCCGAGTGCCCGCCCAGGTACTTGGTCGCGGAGTGGACCACGATGTCCGCGCCGTGCTCGATCGGGCGGCACAGCAGCGGGGTGGCGAAGGTGTTGTCGACCACGCTCGGCACCCCCGCCCGCTTCGCCACGCCGATCAGCCCGGGCAGGTCGGTGACCCGGGTGGTCGGGTTGGAGACGGTCTCCAGGTACAGCACCCGGGTCTCGGGCCGCAGGGCGGCCTCGACCTCCGCCGGGTCGTCCCCGCCCACCAGGGTCACCGTGACGCCCCGGCGCTCGGCGAGGTCGGCCAGCAGGGCGAAGGTGCCGCCGTACAGGCTCCGTTGGGCGACCACGTGGTCGCCGGTGCGCAGCAGGGCGAGCAGCACGGTGGTGATCGCGCCCATGCCGGAGGCGGTGGCCAGGGCGCCGGTGCCGCCTTCGAGGTCGGCGACGGCGCCCTCCAGCGAGCGGACGGTCGGGTTGCCGTAGCGGTTGTAGAAGAACGCGCCGTCCGGTCCTTCGTGGGCCTGGACCAGCGCGTCGGCGGTCTCGAAGGCGAACAGGTGGCCCTGGTGCAGGGGGACGCCCATCGGGCGGCTGCCGGTGGTCTCGGCGAGTGGCGGGTGGACGGTCCGGCTCTCGGGGCGCAGCGCCTCGGGGTTCACGTGGAAGTCGCTCATGCCGCCCATCCTCGGGCGGCCCGCGCCGCCCTGGCCAGGGCCAATCGTGCCAGGGTGGCCCGCCCCGGCCCGGGCCCGCGCCCGCGCCGTCAGGGCGGGGCCGGTCGGCGGCGGGCCCGCCCGGTCAGCGGCGGCGGCTGAAGATCCGCTTCACCAGGTAGATGATCCCGATGATCAGCAGGACGAAGAAGAGGATGATCAGGATGACCACGACCAACAGGAACTTGCCGAGCTTGGCGAAGAAGCCCTTTTTCTTCTTCTCGTCCTTGGCCGCGAGGTGCGAGGCCTCGGCGCTCGTCGAGCCGGCGGACGAGGCGAGCGGCGCGGAGGCCGCGGAGGCCCCCGACGGCCCGGTGGCCCCGACGGCCGCGGTGGCCCCGGTGGCCCCGACGGCCGCGACGCTTCGTGGTGCGGCCACCGCCGTCGCGCTCGACGCCGCGGCGGTGAGGCCGACGGCGGCCAGCAGTGCCACCAGGGCGCCGGCTATCGAACGTGCGATCCGGTGAGTCATCGTGCTCCTCGTACGGGGGGTGCGGGGTGATGCGGAGGTGATGCGGAGGCGGTGCGGACGAACCCGGCCGGGCCGACCAATTCTCATGGTCTGACCAGCCGGTTTTCTCATCTGCGCCTAGTATGCTCCACTGAAGTTCTACAGCGGTGTAAAAGTTTAGCGACGGGCCTCGCCCGGATCGGCTCCGGCCCCGGACCACGCGAACCCACCGCTTCGACGGGCACACCGTGGCAACTGTGGAGGATGACGACGTGTCTGGCCGCAAGGGTTCCCCCGATCCCGGAAATTCGCCGCACCGGGCAGGCGGACGTCGGGCGGCGGGACGGAAAACCGCTCCCGACCGGGGCGAAAGGTCCGAAGGGGCCGAAAAGGCGGAAAGCCCCGAAAAGGACTCCACGGGCATACCGGGCGGCCGTTCGGCGGGCCGGGCCAAGAAGAAGCCCAAACGCAGCACCAAGGAGAAGGTGCTCTGGGTGACCGCCGGCTGCACCGCGCTCGTGGTCCTCGGCGGCGGCGCCCTCTACTACCGCCTCAACAGCAACCTCACCACCTTCGACCGGGACGCCGTCAGCAAGGACCGCCCGGAGGCCGCGGCCCCGGACTCCCAGGGCCGCACCCCGGTCAACGTCCTGCTGATCGGCTCGGACAGCCGCGGCAACGGCAACAACGACCTCGGCGGCGGCGGGGACGGCGGCGCCCGCTCGGACACCGCGATCCTGCTGCACGTCTACGCCGACCACAAGCACGCCGTCGGCATCTCCATCCCCCGCGACTCCCTGGTCACCGTCCCGTCCTGCAAACTGCCCAACGGCAAGTGGACCAAGGAGCAGACCAACGCGATGTTCAACAGCGCGTTCTCCGTGGGCGACACCGAACAGGGCAACCCGGCCTGCACCCAGAACGCCGTCGAGAAGCTGACGAACCTGCGCGTCGACCACACCATCGTGGTGGACTTCAACGGCTTCGCCTCGATGACCAAGGCCGTCGGCGGCGTCGAGGTCTGCCTGCCGAACGACATCCACGAGGGCGACCTCAACCCCAACCTGGGCCACAAGGGCAAGCTGCTGTTCGCCAAGGGCAAGCAGAAGGTCGAGGGCCAGGCCGCGCTCGACTACGTCCGGGTCCGCCACGGCATCGGCGACGGCTCCGACATCGGCCGCACCAAGCGCCAGCAGGCCTTCCTGTCCTCCCTCATCAAGGAGGTCAAGTCCCGCGGCATGGACCCGACCACCCTGCTGCCGCTCGCCGACGCGGCCACCAAGTCGCTGACCGTCGACCCCGACCTCGGCTCGGCCGCCAAGCTGCTCGACTTCACCATGTCCCTCAAGGACGTGAACCTGCACGACGTCAAGTTCCTGACCGCGCCCTGGCGCTACGAGGGCCCGCGGGTCGCCCTGGTCCACCCGGACGTGGACCAGCTCTGGGCCGCGCTCAAGGCCGACCGCACCATCGACGGCCAGGACGCGAGCGCACCGGTCGACCCCTCCGCCGCCCCCACCACCCCCGCGGCCGAAGCCACGCCCACCCCCACCGCCGCCCCGGACCCCAAGGCCGCCGAGGTCAAGGTCTCCGTGCTCAACAGCACCGGCGAGACCGGGCTCGGCAGCAAGGCCGCGGAGACGGTCAAGGGCGCCGGCTACACCGTCACCACCGTCGGCAACGCGGCCGGGAAGGCCCGCACCAGCACCGTCGTCGAGTACGGCGCGGGCGAGCGCGGCTCCGCCGAGGCGGTCGCCAAGCTGTTCCCAGGCGCCACCGTCCAGCCCGGAGCCCGCGGCATCAGCGTCGTCCTCGGCCACGACTTCGCGGCCGCCAACCCGGCGACCGCCGGCTCCGCCCCCGGCGCGGCCGGCACCCCGGCACCGCTGCCGTCCAGCGTCAGCGGCACCGCCCGCTCGGCGGACGACGACCCCTGCGCCAACGTCTCGTACGGCTGAGGCACGGCCTCGCGTGCGACCCGGTCACCCGAGCCGCACGCGAGGCACCGCACACGGCGCACAGCACACGCACCGCACGCACCGCACGCACGACGGCGGGGCGCCCCCGGACCGCCGTCCCGGGAGCGCCCCGCCGTCGTGCGTGCGGGGGGGGGTGTCAGCGCCTCGTCCCGCAGGACGGGCAGAACGCGGAACCGTCCGGGACGTCCTTCTGGCAGCTGCCGCACTGGACGGGCGTCGCCAGCCGGAAGCCGCAGCCCTGGCAGAACGGCGTGCCGTGCGTCTCGGTGTGGCACTGCGGACAGACCAGCTGGCGCGGCGTGTTGACGTCGAACTCGGCCCCGGACTGCTGCCCCGACTTGTAGGCGCGCTCGGAGACCATGTCATTGAGGCCGCGCCGCTGCGCCGCCAGCGCCTCGGCCGCGGTGTCCGGGGCGCAGGTGAAGCACAGCCCCTGGGCCGGGTCGAAGCAGCGGCCGCACACGTAGTGGGTGCACCGGCCGCAGCGGTTGAAGTTCGTCTGGGCGGTGGTGATCGCGCGCTGGAAGGCAGCGTCCCGCGAGGTGCCCCAGGTCTGGCCGGCCAGACCGTCGGCGGCGTTGCTGATGGTGTTGGCGTTGCCGCCGATCAGGTTCCAGGCCGCGCTGACGCCCTTGCCTATCCAGCCGGCCATCTGCCCGGTTCGGAACGCCTCGAACGGCGAACGCCAGGTATCCGAGCACCGGTAGCAGGAGAACTCGAACTGGAAGCCCGCGCCGGTGCCGTACTGCTCGCACAGGTCGCGGTAGTTGTTGCTGAAGTAGATCTCCGAAGTCACGTCGTCCCCGGTCGCTGAAGTGGCATGTCGGCGGTCGCTCCCAGGGACGATAGGGCTCGCCGAACGGTTCCGCCAAACATTTGCGACCTGCCTGCTCAGAGACCGGATACGGGGAGCAGCAGCACCCTCTCCGGGTCGTACCGCTCCCAGTTCGGGGGCTGCCCGCTGCGGGTGACCCGCAGTCGGCACCAGGACCGGCCGGACCCGTCCTGCCACCAGCCGCTGATCCGGCCGAGCGCCCAGGTGCCGTCGCCGAGGTCCACCTCGACCGGCTGGTGGACCCACCGGACCTCGCGGTCCGCCGGTTCCGCGACGCCCCGGGGCCCGCACTGACTCTCCATCACGGCTCCGCCTCCCGACCCGGCCTCGGCCGCGACGGCGGCCCTGATCGGGTCGGCCGCGCGGCCGGGGGTGCAGCTCACCTCCTGGACTCTACAGGCGTGTAGAGAACAGCGGGAGGGGTTCCGTCGAAGCCGGCCGACCCGATCCGTCGACCCGATCCGGCCGGGTCGGTCGGGTCGGACCGCCCGACCGGGCCGGACCGGGTCAGGCCCGGTCGGACCGCGCTCCGCGGTCCTTGCGCACCGACCGCCGCCGCAGCCACAGCGCCACCGGCACGACCCCGGCCAGCGCGAGCGCATCCGACGCCGGGGGCGCCTCGAACGACGTGCCGGCCGCACCGGCCGCCCCGGCCGGCACCTTGTCGAAGGTGTCCGGCACCGGCAGGGTCGACCAGTTCGACAGCGGCCACGCCACCACGAAGGCCCGGCCGACCACGTTGTCCACCGGCACGAAGCCGTCGCCGGTCTCGTTGTGGTGCCAGCGGGAGTCCCGCGAGTTGTTGCGGTGGTCGCCCATCACCCAGAGCTTGCCCTTGGGCACGGTGACGGTGCCCACCGGGTCGTTGTCACAGGGCGTCGCGCCGGGGAACAGGTACGGCTCGTCCAGCGCCTGGCCGTTCACCTTCAGCGGACCGCCCGCCTCGCACTGGACGGTGTCCCCGCCGACCGCGATCACCCGCTTGATCAGGTCCTTCTCGTCCGCCGAGGGCATCAGGCCGACGGTGCTCAGCGCCTTCTGGACGGTCCCCATGACCCCGTTGTCCGGGGTCGTCGGCGTGCCCTCCAGCCAGCCGCCCGGATCGCGGAAGACCACCACCTCCCCGCGCTCGGGCTTCGCGCCGAACCACGGGGTGAGCTTGTCGACCAGCACCCGGTCGCCGATCGCCAGGGTCTGCTCCATCGACCCTGAGGGGATGGAGAAGGCCTGAACGAAGAAGGTCTTGATGCCGAGCGAGAGCAGCAGGGCGATCACCAGCAGGATCGGCAGCTCCTGCCAGAACGGGCGCTTCTTCCGCGGGCGCTTCTCCTCCGCACCGGGCCCCTCGCCGGGCCCCTCACCCGGTCGTGCGCCCGGCTGCTCCCCTGTCCCCGACCGGGCGTGCCCGGCCGCGCCGCGCTCCCCGGCTCCGCCGCTCTCGCCGGATTCCGCGCTCTGCTGCACACTCATCTCCTCGGCCCCTCCCGGACGGCCTGACGGGAGCCGCAAGAAAGACCCCCTGTCAGGAACGAACCTACCGAACAGAGGTTCCCGGGCGCGCCCGGACGTGCATGCGCTCGCCCTGCGGACCGAACAGGCTGAGGAACTCCACCGGCAGCGTTCCCGCGTTGCCGAACGCGTGCGGGGTGCGGGTGTCGAACTCGGCCGCCTCACCGGCCGTCAGCACCAGGTCCCGCGACCCGAGCACCAGCCGCAGCCGGCCGGAGAGCACGTACAGCCACTCGTAGCCCTCGTGCACCTTCAGCTCCAGCTCCGGGCCGGCGTTCCGGCCCGGCGGGACGATGTGCTTGAACGCGTGCATCCCGCCCAGGTGTCGGGTGAGCGGGACGATCGTCTGGCCGTTCCTGGTCACCGGGCGCGGGTGGATCCGCGGGTCGCCGGTGGCCGGGGCGCCGACCAGCTCGTCCAGCGGCACCCGGTACTCCCTGGCCAGCGGCAGCAGCAGCTCCAGGGTCGGCTTGCGCTGCCCCGACTCCAGCCGGGACAGGGTGCTGAGCGAGATGCCGGTCGCCGCGGCCAGCTTGGCGAGCGTGGTGCCGCGCTCCCGGCGCAGGGCCCGCAGTCGCGGACCCACCGTGGTGAGGACGTTCTCGAACTCTTCGTCGACCATGCCTGCCATGTGCCGGTACGGCAAGGGTGATTGTCAATCCGGCACACGGGTGAGGCCTATCCTCGCGTCATGCGCATCCTCCTCACCCGGGACAGCGTCGCCGCCGGTGACGACGCCGACGCCCCGCACGGCGCGACGGTCGACCTCCCCGACGGCCTCGACCTCCCGGCCGCCCTCACCGCCCTCGGACTCCCCCGCCCCCGGCTGCCGCTGATCGGCGGCGGACGCGCCACCTGGGTGGTGCGCGACGCCGACGGCAGCCCGCTGGCCGTCCTGGCCCAGCAGTGGCCGGGGCCCCGCCTGCTCCCGGCCGGCCGGGAGCCGCTCGCCGGAGCGGCCGAACCGGGCGCCGCCGTCCGACTGCACGTCGAGTACCGGCGCCAGCGGGACCCGGACGCCGAGTACGAACTGCTCGCCCGCCCCGCCCGGTAGCGCGTCCGGTCCCGGGCACCGCAGGAACGCAGGAACGCAGGAACGCAGGACCGCAGGACCGCAGGACCGCAGGACCGCAGGACCGCAGGACCGCAGGACGCTACCGGTACTCGCGCAGCCGGGGCCGCACGCCGACCGCCGTGAGGCCGAGCGCCGCCGCCAGCACCACCGCCGCGAGGGCCGCCGTGGTGCCGTCGAGGTCGCCGTCGGTGTCGGCGATCGCCCGGTCCATCGCGGTGGCGTTGATCGTGACGGTGTCCCCGATCGCCCGGGCCAGCTGCTCGAAGTCGAAGTTGGACTGCCCCTTGGAGAGCCCGGTGTTGAGCGTGACCGCCTCCTTGAGCTTCCCCTCGGTGCGCAGCTCGCGGATCTTGCGGTCGGTCGTCTGGTACTGCCGGAAGGTGTCCAGCACCCGCTCGGCGGCGTCCTGCTCGCCGGGGAAGGTGATGTTGTGCAGCTCGCTGCCGAGGTGGCCGCCGAAGGGGACCACGGCATGGTCGGCGCGGTGCCGGGCGGCGGCGTCGGCCAGCCGGGCGTTGTAGTCCGCCAGGGTGGCGCCGTCGATCCGGGCGATCGCCTGGGTCTGCTCGACGAAGGCCTGCTCGTACACGGCGGCGCGGGTCGGGTCGATCAGGTAGCGGCTCTCGTCGGCGTTCATGTCGTACGCGAGGGCGCGGGCCCGGCTGAGCGCGATCACCGAGTCGTAGGCGTTGCTCTTGGCGGTGACCAGGTGGTCCTCCGCGCGGCCCGCCAGGTCGAGGCCGACCACCAGCGCCGTGCCGGTCAGCAGGGTGACGGCGGCCAGGGCCGGGTTGACCACCCGGCGGTAGCGCACGGCGAGGGCGCGCTGGAGCCCGAGCTGCGCGGCGACGGCCGCCAGGCCGACGCCGAGCAGCCACCACCAGCCGCTGCCCAGGGAGTCGCGCTGCTGCCGGTAGACGTGCTCGACGGTGGCGTCCCCGGCGACGGTGACCTGGTCGGCGGCGGGGAGCAGCTGCTGACGCAGCAGGTCCGTGGCCTGCCGGTAGGTCTCCAGTGCGGCGGGCGAGGGCTCCCCCGCCGGGGACTTGGCCTGTTCCTCCAGCAGCTGCGCCCGGGCCACCAGGGCCTCGTAGCTGCCGAGCCTGCCGAGCACCAGCTGGACGGCCCGCTGTCCGGCCGGGTCGTCGGCCGCCGCCTGGGCGGCCTGCTGGAGGTCGTCGTCGGCCTGGGCGCGGCGCTGCTCGTAGGTGTCCAGGGTCTGCTTGCGCAGTGCCGTGTAGTCGGGGTCGGCGCCGACCAGCAGCAGGTTGGCGGCCTGGGCGTCCATGTCGCTGAGCGCGAAGTAGAGGTCGGCGGCGCGGGTGGCCTGCGGGGCGGCCCGGTGGCCGATGGTGTCGGTGCCGTCGCGGGCCCCGGCGAGTACGGCGGTGGCGGTGGCGCCGAGGCCGAGCAGGGTGGCCAGGCTCAGCGCGGTGAGGCCGCGCACCAGGCGCGGGGTGGTCCAGTGGGCCCGGCTGCCGATCGTCCGGAGCCGGCGGCGGAGGCGGGCCGGGGTGCCCGCCGGGGTGCCCGCCCGGGCGGGCCGCGCCGCCTCCGGCGAGTGGCCCGGTGAGTGGCTCGGTGAGCGGCCCGGTGAGTGGCCCTCCTTCGTGGTGGTCGACCCGTGTGCTGTGGAGGTCGTCATGACCGCACGTCCCTTTCCCCCGTGGCACGGCCTGCCGGGTCCCGGAGATATCCGACGCCCCGAACGCAGAACCGTTTCACTCTTTCCGCTCTCGCTTCCGCCGCGCGACGCTAGTGCCGCGCCGACCGCCGCAGGGCCCGCCCTGACGCCTCCTTGATGTCGCCGGGCACCGTTCTTGACGCTTCCTTAGCGTCCGCCCCGGCACCCGGCGGCCACCGCCGTCCGGCGACGGACGGCCGGGGCCCGGGTCAGCCCTGACCGGCCCGGCCGCCGCGGTTGGCGTTCTTCTTCCGCCGGGCCCTCTTCTTCCGGGCGCGCTTGGACATCGTGGTTCCTCCGGTCCTTCGGTTCGGGTGGTTCAGGCCGCCTGGCCGACCAACTGGTCGGCGAGCTTGGCCAGCCGCTTCAGCGAACGCTCCTCCTGCGCGGCCGGCGCCGTCCGCGCGACCGAACCACCGTCGTAGTAGGCACCGTTGGCCACCGCGACGGACGGCAGGCAGAGCCGGACCACGGCCGCCGCGCCCTCCGCCGCCGGCGCGCCGGTCCGTCCGTACAGCGGCAGCAGCGCGGTGGCGCACTGGCCCGGGTTGAGGCTCACGGCGGTCACACCGGAACCGGCCGGGGCCATGTCGGCGGTCGCCATGGTGAGGGCGAGCTGCGACTGCGCGTACGCGGCGACCCGCGAGTACCTCTTCACCCGGTGCGGGTCCGACCAGTTCATCGAGGCGGTCAGGTGCAGCGAGGAGGAGACGTTGACGATCCGGGCGTCGCCGGCCGCCGCCAGCGGGGCCCGCAGCAGCTTCGCCAGCAGGTGCGCGGCCAGGAAGTTGACCTGCAGCGAGACCTCGTTGCCGTCATCGGTCAGCGTGCAGCGCTCGGGCGCCATCGCGGCGGCGTTGTTCACCAGCAGATCCAGCGCCGGGTAGTGCTTGACGACCGTACCGGCCAGCACCGCGACCTCCGTGAGGTGCGTGAAGTCCGCGGCCAGCTCGACCAGTTGGTCCCGCCGGGCACCGGCGGCGACCAGCCGGGCGACGGCCGCCTCGGCCTCGGCCGCGGTCCGGGCGTGCACCAGCACGGTGGCGCCGAGCCCGGCGAGCAGCCGGGCGCTCTCCCAGCCGATCCCGGAGGAGGCGCCGGTCACCAGCGCGGTGCGGCCGGACAGCACCTGCCCGGACGGGACGGCGGCGGCGGCGGCCGAGGGGGCGCTGCCGGGGGCGGCGACGGAGGTGAGGGCGGAGACGGGGGTGGACAGGGCGGAGTCGGACATGACCGTTCCCAGGGTGTGAGGCACCACCGGCCCTGCTCGGGGCCGGAGTGCGGGCTCAGGAGACGTGACGCGACGGCGTCACGGGAATGCGGACCTCACGCGCCCGCCCCCGCCCGCGCCGCGGTGGCGGCGGGACGGGGCGCGGCACGTGCCGTGCCCTCCGGCGGGGAGGCTCGGATCAGCGCACGGCGATGACGGCCACGGCAGCGCGGACCGGCGGCCGCGGATGCGGCGGGCGGTCGTGATGGCGTACCGGGCGGTTCATGTGCTCCATCAAACCGGCGCCCGCCACCCCCGGCAAGCACCGCGCCGACGCCCTGACGAATCCCTGACGCCGCCCGTCCGGGGCCCTCTCCCCGCACCCCGGCCGGGTCCCTCTCCCCCGCGCCCCGGCCGGACCGGCCCCCTGCGGCCCCGACCCCGTCAGAGCCAGTTGCGGCGCTTGAAGACCAGGTAGAGCCCGGTGCACACCAGCGCCATCAGCCCGATCGCGAAGGGGTAGCCGAAGGCCCACTTGAGCTCCGGCATGTCATCGAAGTTCATCCCGTACACGGTGCCGATCAGGGTCGGCGCGAAGAGGATCGCGGCCCAGGAGGAGATCTTCTTGATCTCGTCGTTCTGGGCGTGCCCCGCCTCGGCGAGCTGCTTCATCTCCTCGTTCTGGCGCTGCGAGACCAGCGTCGCGTTGACCGTCAGGATGTTCTGCAGCATCTGCCGGAAGCCGTCCACCCGCTCGGCGGCGTAGGTGGCGTGGTCGGCGACGTCGCGCAGGTAGCGCTGCAGCTCGTCGTCGGTGCCGTACTTGCCGAAGCCCGCCTCCAGGCTCCGCATGATCTCCAGCAGCGGACGGGTGGCCCGCTGCAGCTCGATCACCTCGCGGGACAGCTCGTAGATGCGCCGGGAGACCTGCGGGTCGCCGCCGAACACCTCGGTCTCGATCTCGTCGATGTCGTGCTGGAGCCCGGCGATCACCGGCGCGTAGCCGTCCACCACGGCGTCCAGCACCGCGTACAGCACCGCTTCCGGGCCGAGTGCCAGCAGCTCCGGATCGGCCTCCAGCCGGCGGCGCACCGCCGACAGGTCCGGGGCCTGGGAGTGGCGGACGGTGAGCACGAAGTCGGGCCCGACGAAGAGGTGGATCTCCCCGAAGTCGACCTCCTCCGCCTCGTCCAGGTAGCGGGCGGCGCGCAGCACCACGAACAGCGTGTCGCCGTAGCGCTCCAGCTTCGGGCGCTGATGGGCGACGATGGCGTCCTCGACGGCCAGTTCGTGCAGGTTGAACCGGTCCGCGGCCTCCAGCAGCTGCGCCTCGGCGGGGCGGAACAGGCCGATCCAGGCCATCGTGCCGGGCCGGCCGGGCAGGGTGCGGTAGATGTCGGCGAGGTCGGAGGGCGCGTCCGTCCGACGGCCGTCCCGGTAGACCGCCGCCTCCACGACGGAACGTTCCAGCGTCACCGGCTCGACGGGCTGGTCGGGGCGCGGGTCCATCGAGTGCTCGGGCGCGGGCTGCGTGTCCGCGGGCCGGATCACGGAACGGGAGAACGGACGCTTGCTCGCGCGCACGGCGCGCACACGCCAGTCGGACATGGCGGAGACCTCCACGGTGGGTGCCCGGCCGCCGTACCGGAACGGGGCGGGCCGGAGACACCCGGCCGACCGCCACGCGCACGGCGCGACCGGCGGCGCCCCGCCGGAACGGGCGGGTCAGCGGCGCACGGGAGCCGTACGGGAGGAGGAGTGCCGGGTGCCGGGAGTGGTGCGGGACAACCGGGGGCGGGGCCGACTTCGACCCGTACTACTGCACTCCACGGCTCTCACCTCCTCGGCTCCGCGCGTCTGCGCACCGCGAGAGGCGACCGACACAACCCGGTCGATTGTAGTACCCGTACGACCCGGACCTGCCACCGGGTCCGTTCTCCGGATCCGGGTGCTGGGTCCTGCCGCCGGTGCCGTCGCCCGCCGCGCGGGTCGGTCTGCCGCTCCGGGCCCGGACCGCCCGGCGGAGCCGGTCACGTCCGGTGCGCGGCCACCACCCGTTCCGGCCGCACCTCACGCACCTCCCACACCTCCCGACCGGGCGTCAACAGGCGCCGTGCGCAGGCACGTTCCTCCAGGCGAAGCCGTGACGGAGCACTGACCGCGCCACTACGCTACGTGTCATGAGTTCTTCGGAGAAGCGCCCCGGGCGGGGCACGGCGGTGGTGATCGGCGGCGGACTGGCCGGGACGGTGGCCGCGTGGGCGCTGCGCGGTCACGCCGAGCGGATCGTCGTGGTGGAGCGGGACCACTACCCGGCGGAGGCGGCGTTCCGGGCCGGAGTGCCGCAGGGGCGGCACGCGCACCTGATCCTGGAGGCCGGGCACCGGGCCCTGGACGAGATGATGCCCGGGATCAAGCAGGAACTGCTGGCCGCGGGCGCGCTCCGGGTGCTCGCCTCGGAGGTCAAGTGGCTGAGCTCCGCCGGGTGGATGGCCGAGTACCCGGCGCAGATGTCCTTCCTCTCCTGCACCCGTCCGGTGCTGGACAAGCTCGTCCTGGACCGGGTCCGCACCGACTCCTCGATCGAGTTCCTGGAGGGGACCGACGTGGTCGGCCTGCTCGGGACGGCGGGCGCGGTGACCGGGGTGAAGGTCCGCGAACGCGGCCCGGAGCGCGGCGAGGTCCGCGAGATCCCCGCCGAGCTGGTGGTCGACGCGGCCGGCCGCTCGACCTCGGTGCCGAAGTGGCTGACGGAACTGGGCTGCCGCCCGGTCGCCGAGGAGCGGGTGGACGCGGGCGTCGCCTACTCCTCCCGGCTCTTCCACCGCCCGGCCGGCGTCGACTTCGGCGGCCAGGCCGTCTACCTCCAGACCAAGGCCCCGGAGGCGCCGAGGATGGGCGTCCTGCTCCCGGTCGAGGGCGACCGCTGGATCGTCAGCCTCGCCGGGATGCGCGGCGCCGAACCCGACCCCGGCGAGGAGGGCTTCACCAGGCACCTGGAGCAGCTGCGCGACCCGCTGCTCCGCGAGGCGCTGCACACCGCCGAACCCGCGGGCGAGGTCCGCGGCTTCCTCCCCGGCCCGGGCGTGCGGCGGCACTACGAACGCGGCGGCCCGGACGGCCTGGTCGCGGTCGGCGACGCCGCGAGCACCTTCAACCCCGTGTACGGCCAGGGGGTCACCGTCGCGCTGTTCTGCGCCCAGGCACTGCGCCGG
This sequence comes from Kitasatospora sp. NPDC056446, assembly GCF_042796115.1. Classification (NCBI taxonomy): domain Bacteria; kingdom Bacillati; phylum Actinomycetota; class Actinomycetes; order Kitasatosporales; family Streptomycetaceae; genus Kitasatospora; species Kitasatospora sp. NPDC056446. The sequence continues at coordinate 96,186 of NZ_JBHTRF010000012.1, forward strand.
ACCGCGCTGCGGCACGGCGGCATCGGCCACGCCGCGGCCCGGGACGCGCGAAGCGCCATCGCCACGTCGTCCAAGAACCCGTGGGTGATGTCCTGCGCCGAGGACGCCCGGTTCGACACCACCACCGGCGCGCCCTCCGGGGCGCTGCTCAAGATCCAGCACCGGTTCCTGGACAAGGTGCTGAGCGGCGCCACCCGCAACCCGCTGGTCACCGCGGCCTTCCACGAGGTGATGTCCCTGGTGGAGCCGCCGACGCTGCTGTTCCGCCCGGCGGTGCTCGGCGCCGTCCTGCGGAGCTGACCCTCCGCGCCGGGGTCGGGGGTCGGGCGCGTCCGGAACAATTCGGATGCGTCCCGACCGGCCGCCCGTTAGCCTGGCCCGCATGTCCACGCCCCGAATCTCCTAGCCGGCAGACCCGCTTCCACGCCACCCGTCTGCCCGCCAGTTGTTTCGGAGCGTTACCCCATGATCACCACCCGTGGTGTCGACGTGCGCGTCGGCGCCCGTCTGCTGCTGTCCGACGTCACCCTGCACGTCGCCCCCGGTGACCGGATCGGCCTCGTCGGCCGCAACGGCGCCGGCAAGAGCACCCTGCTCGCCACCCTCGCGGGCCTGCTGGCCCCCGCCGCCGGGTCGGTCACCCGCACCGGCGCCGTCGGCTACCTCGCGCAGGACTCCCGCGCCGCCGACCCGGCCGTCAGCGTCACCGACCGCATCCTCGCCGCCCGAGGCCTGGACACCGCCGTCCGCGCACTGCGCGCCGCCGAGCAGGCCATGGCCCTGGCCGGGTCCCCGGCCGAGGAGCGCCGGGCGATGGACGCCTACACCCGTGCCGACGCCGCCTTCCAGTCCCGGGGCGGCTACGCGGCCGAGGCCGAGGCCGCCCGGGTCGCGGCCGGACTCGGCCTGCCCGCCCGCGTGATGGAGTCCCCCGTCGGCACGCTCTCCGGCGGCCAGCGCCGCCGGGTCGAACTGGCCCGCATCCTGTTCGCCGACCACGGCACCCTGCTGCTCGACGAGCCGACCAACCACCTCGACGCCGACTCCGTCGCCTGGCTGCGCGGCTTCCTCGCCACCCACCCGGGCGGACTCGTGCTGATCAGCCACGACCCCGACCTGCTGGAGGAGACCGTCAACCGGGTCTTCCACCTGGACCCGCAGCGCGCCACGATCGACGTCCACAACACCGGCTGGCAGGCGTACCTCGCCCAGCGCGCCGCCGACGAACGCCGTCGCACCCGGGAGCGGGCCAACGCCGAACGCAAGGCCGCCGCACTGCACTCCCAAGCCGACCGGATGCGGGCCAACGTCGCCACCGCCACCACCGCCCGCAGCATGGCCCGCCGCGCCGACCGGATGCTCGCCGGACTCGAACCCGTACGGCAGGCCGAACGCACCGCCCGGATCCGGCTGCCCGAACCCGCCCCCTGCGGCCGGATCCCGCTCGGTACGATCAGCCTCGCCAAGTCCTACCGGGACCGGCCGGTCCTGACCGGCCTCGACCTGGCCGTCGACCGGGGCAGCCGAATCGTCGTGCTCGGCCTCAACGGCGCCGGCAAGACCACCCTGCTGCGGATCCTGGCCGGGCACGAGGCACCGGACTCCGGCCGGGTCGTCCCCGGCCCCGGACTGCGGCTGGGCTACTTCGCCCAGGAGCACGACACCCTCGACCCGGCCCGCAGCGTGCGCGACAACCTCGCCCACGCCGCACCCGCCCTCGACGACGGCGAACTCCGGCACGTGCTCGGCGCGTTCCTCTTCCGCGGCGACGACGCCGACAAGCCCGCCGACGTCCTCTCCGGCGGCGAGAAGACCCGGCTGGCCCTGGCCGCCCTGGTCCACTCCGGCGCCAACGTCCTGCTCCTGGACGAACCCACCAACAACCTGGACCCGGCCTCCCGCACCGAGGTCCTCGGCGCGGTCGGCGCCTACCCGGGCGCGATCGTGATGGTCACCCACGACCCGGGCGCCATCGAAGCCCTCCGGCCGGACCGCGTCCTGCTCCTGCCGGACGGCGACGAGGACCTCTGGCACGACTCCTACCTGGACCTGGTCACCCAGGCATAGGCGTCCGCCGCGTCGCGGCGGGGCGGGTCGGGGGCCGGGTCGGGGCCGGGGCCGGGTCGGAGCCCGACGGGCGGGGCGGGGTGGTCGGGGCGGCCGGGGCTCAGACCGTCGCGGCCCCGGCCGTCACGGCTTCCGTGCCTCGATCAGGAACCGCGCCGAGTGGGCGACGAACGGCCCCTCGGCGCGGATCCTCGCGTCCAGTTCGCGCAGCCGGTCACGGTGGGCGGCGACCGTGAACCCCGGGACCATCCACACCACCTTGCGCAGGAAGTACACCACCGCGCCGATGTCGCGGAACTCCGTCCGCAGCCGTTCGGACCGCAGGTCCACCACCTCCAACCCGGCCTCCCGGGCCTCCTCGCTCTCGACCTCGGGCCGGCGGCCCTCGCGTGCCTCCGGCTGCGGCCCGAGGAAGTACTCGACCAGCTCGAAGACCGACGCCGGACCCACGTGCTGCGCGAAGTAGCCGCCACCGGGCCGCAGCACCCGGGCGATCTCCGTCCACCAGGCCCGTACCGGGTGCCGACTACTGACCAGGTCGAAGGCCTCGTCGGCGAAGGGCAGCGGCGGCTCGTCCCGGTCTTCGACGACCACCACGCCCAGCGGGTGCAGCAGCCGGGTGGCGCGGGCCAGGTTCGGCGGCCAGGACTCGGTGGCCGCGAGGACGGTCGGACGCCGACCGTGCGGCTCGGCCGGCCGCAGGGCGCCGGCCAGCACCTCACCGCCGCCGGTCTGGATGTCCAGGGCCGCCGTCGCCGCGCCCAGCCGCTCGGAGAGCAGCCGCTGGTAGCCCCAGGAGGGGCGCTCCTCGGTGGCCCGGCCGTCCAGCCAGGAGAAGTCCCAGCCGTCCACGGAGGCGGCCTCGGCCTCGGCGATCAGTTCCTCGAAGGTGCGCATGCCCGCATCATCCCGGCGGGGACGCCACCCGGCCACCGGATTCCGCCCCGCCCGTACGGGCCCGGGAGCCAGCGAAAACCGGTACTGCGCACCGCCGCGCGTTGTGAGGATGGCGCCATGACCAGTTCCCCGATCGCCCGTTTCTATGACGGCTTCGCGGCCGACTACCACCTCCTGTACGCCGACTGGGAGGCCGCCGTCGCCCGTCAGGGCACCGCCCTGGACGCCCTGATCCGCCGCTGCCTCGGCGACCGCGCCGCCGAGGTCCTGGACTGCGCCTGCGGCATCGGCACCCAGGCGGTCGGCCTCGCCGGACACGGCCACCGCGTCACCGGTACGGACATCAGCCCGGTGGCCGCCGGCCGCGCCGCCACCGAGGCCGCCCGGCGTGGACTCGACCTCCCCACCGCCGCCGCCGACATGCGACGGCTCCCTTTTCCTGACGACCGCTTCGACGTCGTCGTCTGCGCCGACAACGCGCTGCCCCATCTGCTCACCGCCGAGGACGTCCTCGCCGCGCTCGGCGAGATGCACCGCGTCCTGCGCCCGGGCGGCCTTCTGCTGCTGACCACCCGCCCGTACGACGAACTGCGCCGCACCCGGCCGTCGTCCACCACCCCGCAGACCTCCGAACCGGCGGGGCAGCGGTCCGTCGCCTTCCAGCTCTGGCACTGGCATGAGGACGGAGAGCGGTACGACCTGGAGCTGTTCCAGCTGCGGCCCGACGACGCCGGGCAGTGGCGCGTCGACGTTCGCCGGTCCACCTACTGGGCGCTCACCCAGGGGCAGTTGACCGCCTTCGCCGAGGAGGCGGGCTTCACCGGGACCGGCTGGGAGCCGCCCGCCGACACCGGCTTCTTCCAGCCCGTCCTGATCGCCCGGTCACCGGCACCCCGCGCCCCGGCACCGTGAGGCCCCGAGGCCTTGAGGTCCGGCACCGCCCGGCCCCCTCGTCGGCACCGCCCCCGGCCGGGGCCCGCGACCCGGTCAGGTCTCGCGCTGCGGCCGGTAGGCGCTCTCGGGTATGCCGAAGGTCCAGGCGACCCCGGCCCGGGCGGTACGGGTGCTCGGCGGGACGCGCAGCCAGTAGGTGCGGTAGGTGCCGTCCGGCTCGGCGGTGGAGTTGACCACCTCCACCATCACCACCGGTTCGTCGTCGGGCAGGACGATCCGCCAGAGCACGCCCGTCTCGTCGCGGTGAACGGGCTCGGCGCCGGAGTCGGCCAGGTAGCGCTCGTACCCGTAGTGCTCCAGCAGGACGCGGCGCAGTTCGGCGTTCTCCTCGGCACCGATCCGCTCGACGCTCACGTCGGCCAGCCCCGCCAGGAACTCCGGCGGGACGGGCATGCCGCGCCAGGCGTGCAGGGCGAAGCCGTCGGCGTACTCCAGGGCGGGCCCGTCCGCGCGGTCGAGCCGGCCGGCCTCGTCGCGGTGCAGCTCGGTCGGCCGCTCGCTGAGCAGGGCGACGTCCCGGTAGGGCCACCACCAGCCGGCCTCCCGGGCCAGTTCCGCGAGCGGTGCGACCGGGACGGCTCCGGGCCCGGCCTCGAACGCGGCGAACCAGGGCGCGTCGTGCTGCCCCCGGACGGCGTCCAGCAGCGCGAGTCGGACGGTGGTGCGGCGGGCCCGCGCGGCGACGGCCACGTCGACGTCCGCCTCCCGGTCGGCCTCGGGGGCGAGCCGGTCGAGCACGGCATCGCGCACCCGGTCGGCGAGCGGGACAGTGACGGGGCCGAGCTCACCGCCGGTCAGCGCCCAGTGCGCGGACCAGCCGGCCGGGCCGACCTGCTCGACGGCACCGCGCCGCGCCTGCTCCCACGGCCCGGTCCGCACCGCCTCGCGCACGCTGTCCGCACCAGCGGCCCTCAATTCCAGCGCCGCCTCGGTCGCGGCGAGCGGTGAGTCGAACCAGCGGATCGCCGCGGGCCCGGGCAGCCCGGCCGCCCGGTAGGCGGCCCGGACGGCACGCTCGGCCGCCGCCCGGTCGCCCGGCCCGGTGGCCGCCGCTGCCGCCCGCCAGCGGGCCGTCACCTCGGCGGGCCCGGCCGCCGTCCCCGCACCCGTCGGGTCGTCCTGGGTCACCGTTTCCATCGCCTGCTCCGTTCCCGGCCGGGCTCCCCGCCCGACCGTCCGTTCCCGTTCCGTTGCCGATCCGTTCCACGGGGCCTGCCCGCACCCCACGCCATCCGCCGCCGCTCCCCGGCCGCCCGCCGAGCCGTGCGGCGGACGAAGCCGCGTCAGTCCGCGACCATCCGCACGGCACCGGGGAGGTACTCGCGCTGGCGCACCACCCGGTACCAGCCCTTGGGCAGCGGTATCGCCGCGTGCTCCTCGTGGACCACCCGGCCGCCCTCCGGCAGGTGCAGCCACCCCGCGCCGAACGGCCCGGACTCCCGGCGCAGTTCGCCGGGGCCGACCACGGCGTGGGCGTGGCCGGTGACCTCGCCGAGTGCCAGCACCATCCGGCCCCGGGTGTTCCGGGGCTGCACGGACAGCTCGGCCACCCTCGCCGGCACCGCGTCCTCCTCGACCGGCACGATCAGCACATCGCCCTGGCGGTACATCAGTCCTCCCTCACCGTACGGCCGGGCCCCGGCGGACGCCCGGGCCCACGGCTCCGCCGCGTCTCCCGCGGTCACTCTCCGGAGCCATGACCGGAACATAGAGCAAGGGTCTGACAACGCGCCCGGACGGCGACCCGGCCGCCGGATTGTCAGTCCCGACTGGTAGACAGTTGTTCGGCCCAGACCTCCGGAGGAGTAGCGCATGACTGTCAACGACCACATCGAGCAGTTCCACGGTCTCCCCGTCTTCGACTTCGTCGGGGCCCTGGAAGAGGCCGGCGGGCAGGACGGTCCCGCCGCGCTCGGGCTGCCCGACGCGGCCGCCGCGGCCTGGCGGATCAACCTCGACTACGACTCCGAGTCGACGTTCGCCGAGCGCTGGCAGCAGTTCCTCGACACCGTCGACACCGAGCGGGTGACGGCCGTCGTGATCGGCCAGTGGGCGCCGGACGAGCCGGACAGCTTCCGCGAGCCGATGGAGGCGGTCGTCGCCGCCGCCGGGCGACTGCCCGCCCTGCGTGCCCTGTTCGTCGGTGACATCACCTTCGAGCAGTGCGAGATCTCCTGGATCCAGCAGTGCGACATCACACCGCTGCTGACGGCGTTCCCACAGCTCACCGAGCTGGTGGTGCGCGGCGCCTCGGAGGACTGGGACGACAAGGGCGGCGGCCTGGCCCTGAAGCCGCTGCGGCACGAGGCGCTGAAGGCCCTGCGCTTCGAGGCCGGCGGGCTGCCCGGTTCGGTGGTGCGCTCGGTGGCCGGCTGCGACTTCCCGGCCCTGGAGCGGCTGGAGCTCTGGCTGGGGGTGGAAAACTACGGCGGCACCAGCACGATGGCCGACCTCGCGCCGTTCCTGGACGGCACGCGATTCCCGGCCCTGCGCCACCTCGGGCTGCAGAACAGCGAGTTCGAGGACGACATCGCCGCCGCCGTGGCGCACGCCCCGGTGGTCGCCCGGCTGGAGTCGCTCAGCCTCGCCATGGGCGTGCTGACCGACCAGGGCGCCACCGCCCTGCTGGAGGGCCAGCCGCTGACCCACCTGCGCTCCCTCGACCTGCACCACCACTTCCTCACCGACGAGATGCAGCAGCGCCTGCGCCAGGCCCTGCCCGGCGTCGAGGTCGACCTCAGCGAGCCCGGCAAGCCCGACGACCGCTGGCGGTACGTCGCGGTGGCCGAGTAGCCGTCGGCCACCGCAGCCGCCCGACCGACCGACCGTCCCACCACCGACCGACCCACCGACCCACCGACCCACCAGGATCCGACATGGCCGTCTCGCACCACATCGAGCGCTTCCACGAGCTGCCGATCCACGAGTTCACCCCCGACGCCTCCGGGCCCCGGCCCGCCGCCGAGTCCGTCGCCTGGCGCCTCTCCCTCGAGTACGGCGCCAAGGAGGACTTCGGCCGGCTCTGGCAGTCGTTCCTCCGGACCGTCGACCCGGCCCGAGTCCGCGCCGTGGTGATCGGCGCCTGGTGGCAGGACGGCTACGGGCCGGTGCGCGCCACGGTCGAGGCCATCGCGGCCGAGGCCGGGCGGCTGCCCGCCCTGGAGGCGCTCTTCCTGGGCGAGGTGACGTACGACGAGTGCGAGATCTCCTGGATGGAGATGGGCGATGTCACCCCGCTGCTGACCGCCTTCCCCGGGCTGCGGACGCTGACCGTGCGCGGCGGCACGGGCCTCGTCCTGGAGCCGGTCCGGCACGACCGGCTGACCAGCCTGCGGTTCGAGTCCGGCGGCCTGCCGGCCACCGTGGTGCGGGCCGTGTCCGGTTCCGAACTGCCCGCACTGGAGCGCCTGGAGCTCTGGTTGGGCGTGGACGAGTACGGCGGCGACACGACATCGGAGGACCTCGCGCCCTTCCTGGACGGCTCCCGCTTCCCGAAGCTGCGCCACCTCGGGCTGGCCAACAGCGAGGCCCAGGACGAGATCGCCGCCTCGCTCGCGCACGCGCCGGTGGTCGCCCGACTGGAGTCGCTCGACCTCTCCATGGGAGTGCTGACCGACGAGGGGGCCGCCGCCCTGCTGGAGGGCCAGCCGCTGACCCACCTGCGCTCCCTCGACCTGCACCACCACTTCCTCAGTGACGAGATGCAGCAGCGCCTGCGCCAGGCCCTGCCCGGCGTCGCCGTCGACCTCAGCGAGCCCGAGGGCGACGACCCGGACGAGGACGAGGACCGCTACGTCTCGGTCGCCGAGTAGGAGGGTGACACGACGATGACGCCGCAGCTGACCGTCCTCGGCAATCCGGGCCACCGGCGGGTGACACTGTTCGCCGACGCCGCCCGGGCCGCCGGCCTCCCCGAACCGGCCGTCCTGCCCTGGCTGGACGTCCTGCGCGGCCGGTACCGGCTGCCCGAGGGCGGTCTGCTGCGCGTCGAGTCGCCCGGCGAGGAGCCGGAGGTCGACCGGTTGCTGCGCGGCCCCTCGCTCGGCCCCGGCTACGCGCCGACCAGGGTCGAGGGCACCGCCGCCTGGTACGCGGGGGTGATGGCGGCGCTGCGCGGGCTGGCCACACGGCCGGGCGCCCGGCTCCTGGGCGATCCGGAGGAGATCGCCGTGATGTTCGACAAGCGCCGGGCACACGCGCTGCTCGCCGCGGCCGGGGTCCCGGTGCCCCGGGCGCTGGGCGGGGAGGTCACCGGCTGGGAGCAGTTGCGCGGGCGCCTGACCGAGGCCGGTCTGCACCGGGTCTTCGTCAAGCCCGCGCACGGCTCCTCCGCCTCCGGGGTGACGGCCCTGGAGTTCGGGCCGCGCGGGCAGGTGCAGGCCACCACCTCGGTCGAGCTGGCCGACGGGCAGTTGCACAACTCGCTGCGCGTGCGCCGCTACCGCGGCGAACGGGAGGTCGCCGAGATCGTCGACCGTCTGGCCCCGGACGGGCTGCACGTCGAACAGTGGATCCCCAAGGCCTCGCAGTCCGGCCGTTCGGCGGACCTGCGGGTCGTGGTGGTGGCGGGCCGGGCCACCCATGTCGTGGTGCGCACCAGCGCCCGGCCCATGACCAACCTGCACCTCGGCGGTGCCCGGGGCAGTCTCGACCAGGCCCGGGAGGCCGCCGGCGCCGCCTGGCCGGCCCTGTTGGAGACGGCCGAGCGCGCCGCCGCCTGCTTCCCCGCCTCCCCCATGGTCGGCGTCGACGTACTGCCGACCACGGGCTGGCGGCGCGCCCTGGTCGGCGAGGTGAACGCCTTCGGCGACCTGCTCCCCAACCTCACCGGCCTGCCGGGCGGCCCCGCCGAGGGCCTCGACACCTACGGCGCCCAGCTCGCCGTCCTCTCCGCACCCTCCCGCTCGCCGCTCGGGGCGACGGACCAGCAGATCACGGAACCCGCTCGATGACCCACCCGACCACCGCACCCGCACCCGCACCCGCACCCGCACCCGCACCCGCACCCGACATGAACGCGGTCGTGGGCACCCACGACCTGCTGCTCGTCACCCTCGACACGCTCCGCTTCGACGTCGCCGAGGAGTTGGCCGCCGCCGGCCGGATCCCGAACCTCGCCGCCTTCCTCCCGGAGGGCCGGTGGGAGCGCCGGCACGCGCCCGGCAGCTTCACCTACGCCTCCCACCAGGCGATCTTCGCCGGCTTCCTGCCGACCCCGGTCTCCCCCGACGGCCCGCACCCCCGCCTGTTCGCGGCCCGCTTCGCCGGCTCGGAGAGCACCGCCACCCGTACCTGGGTCTTCGACGCCCCGGACCTCCCGACGGCCCTGGGCGCGGCCGGGTACCGCACGGTGTGCGTCGGCGGTGTCGGCTTCTTCAACAAGCAGGGCCCGCTCGGCTCGGTGCTCCCCGGCCTCTTCCAGGAGAGCCACTGGTCACCCGGCATGGGCGTGGCGTCGCCGACGTCCTTCGAGGAGCAGGTCGCCCGGGCCGAACAGGTCGCCGCCGAACAGCCCGCCGGACAGCCGCTGTTCCTCTTCCTGAACGTCTCCGCGCTGCACCAGCCGAACTGGTTCCACCTGCCCGGCGCGACGCGTGACCACGGCGACTCGCGGGACAGCCACGCGGCCGCCCTGGAGTACGTGGACGCCCACATCGGCCGGCTCTTCGCCGCGATGAGTGCCCGCCGGCCCTGCTTCGCGATCGTCTGCTCCGACCACGGCACGGCGTACGGCGAGGACGGCCACACCGGCCACCGGATCGGCCACGAGGTCGTCTGGACGGTCCCGTACGCCCACTTCACCGTCCCCGCCCGCGCGGCGGACGCCCCCGCCGCCCCCGAGGAGCGCGCATGACCACCGCACCCCCGCGCCCCGAGTCGCCGTACCAGTCGTACGTCTACGCCTACCCGCACAAGACGGCCTACCGACCGTTGGCCGAGCGCCCGTCGCTGCGCGAGCTGTGGGCCGGGGAGCCGCAGCACGCGCTGTCGCTCTATCTGCACGTCCCCTTCTGCGAGGTCCGCTGCGGCTTCTGCAACCTGTTCACCCGGATCGGCAGCCCCGAGGGCCTGACCACGGCCTACCTGGACGCCCTGGAGCGCCAGGCCTCGGCCGTGCGCGAGGCGCTGGAGGACGGCGCCCGGTTCGCGCTGGCCGCGTTCGGCGGCGGCACGCCCACCTACCTGACGGCCGGTGAGCTGGAGCGGCTGTGCGACATCGCCGAGCAGCGGATGGGCGCCGACCTGCGGGCGGTGCCGCTCTCGGTGGAGGCCTCGCCCGCCACCGCGACCGCCGACCGGCTGGAGGTGCTGGCCGCCCGGGGCACCACCCGGCTGAGCCTGGGCGTGCAGTCCTTCGACGACGCCGAGGCCCGTTCCGCCGTCCGGCCGCAGAAGCGGGCCGAGGTGGAAGCGGCCCTCGGCCGGATCCGCGACGCCGGGTTCCCGGTGCTCAACATCGACCTCATCTACGGCATAGACGGCCAGACGGAGGCGAGCTGGCTCCGTTCGCTGGACACCGCGCTCGTCTGGCAGCCCGAGGAGTTGTACCTCTACCCGCTGTACGTCCGTCCGCTGACCGGCCTGGCCCGGCGCGGCGAGCAGGAGGGCGAGGCCGCCTGGGACGCCCGCCGGCTGGCGCTCTACCGCGCCGGCCGCGACCACCTGCTGGCCTGCGGCTACCAGCAGGTGTCGATGCGGATGTTCCGCCGCGCGGCCTCCCCGCAGGCGGGGTCGAGCGAGTACGCCTGCCAGACCGACGGGATGGTCGGCCTGGGCTGCGGCGCCCGTTCCTACACCTCGCGGCTGCACTACTCCTTCGACTACGCGGTGAACGCCACCGAGGTGCGCGGCATCATCGACGCGTACGTCGCGACCGAGGACTTCCACCGCGCCGAGGTGGGCCACTGGATGGGTGACGGGGAGCCGCGCCGGCGCCACCTGGTGCAGTCGCTGCTCCAGGCCGAGGGCATGCCGCTCGCCGACTACCGTGCCCGGTTCGGCGGTTCCCCCGCCGAGCACTTCCCGGCCGAGCTGGCCGACTTCGCCGAGCGCGGCTGGCTCGCGGTCGGCGACCCCGAGCGCCTGCGGCTCTCCCCGGAGGGTCTGGCGCACTCGGACGCGGCCGGTCCGATGCTGTTCTCGCCCGAGGTCCGGGCCCGGATGGCGGCGTACGAGGCGAAATGACCTTCCTCGGCATGCCCGCCACCGCCCCCGCTCCCGGTTCTTCCCCCTCCCCCGCCGTTTCGCCGTCCCCGGCGGCCGGCCCCGAGGACGGCGCCCGGCAGCTCACCCTGCTCTACCGCGGACCGCTGGCCTCCTGCGACTACGACTGCCCCTACTGCCCGTTCGCCAAGCGCCGCGACGCTCCGGAGCAACTGCGCGCCGACCGGGCCGCGTTGGAGCGCTTCACCGGCTGGGCGGCCGGGCACGGGGGCACCGGCGACACCCTGTCGCTGCTGTTCACCCCCTGGGGCGAGGGCCTGGTCCGTTCCTGGTACCGCCGCGCCCTGGTCGAGCTGAGCCGCCTCCCGCACGTCCGGCGGGTCGTGATCCAGACCAATCTGAGCTGCCGCACCGACTGGCTTGCCGAGGCGGACCTCGACGCCCTCGCCCTCTGGGTGACGTACCACCCCGGCCAGGTGACCCGCGACCGCTTCCTCGCCAAGTGCCGCGAGTTGGACGCGCTCGGCGTCCGCTACAGCGTCGGCGTGGTCGGTCTGCCCGAGCACCTCGACGAGGCCCGCCGGCTGCGCGCGGAACTCGCCGAGGGCGTCTACCTGTGGATCAACGCCGCCGAGGGGCACCACTACACCGACGAGGAGGCGGCCCGGTGGGCCGGCCTCGACCCGCACTTCGGCTACAGCCGGCACGCCCACCCGAGCGCCGGGCTGCCCTGCCGCACCGGTGAGTCCGTGCTGTCGGTGGACGGCGACGGCACCGTCCGCCGCTGCCACTTCGTCCGGGACGTCCTCGGCAACCTCTACGACGGCAGCTACCGTGCCCGACTCGGGCCTCGGCCCTGCCCGTTGCCGGTCTGCGACTGCCACATCGGCTACGTCCACCTGGAGACCCTGCCGCTGTACGAGCTGTTCGGAGCGGGCGTCCTGGAGCGCGTGCCGGACGGTTGGCCACAGGGCGGATGATAAATCGGTTGCGAACCGACCACACCGCGTGAAAGCGTATGAACAACCGGTCACGGACGACGTGTTCAGGAAGGAGGCCCGCCATGATCAGCGGCATACCACCCGCAGCTGTGCCGGGCCTCGTGCTCGGTGATCTCCCGGCTCGCGCTTCGACGCGTGAGCCGCACCCGGCCTGACGCCCGCCCCTGCCACTCCGGCGCGGCACCGCCCGGCGCACCTGCTGCTCACCTCCTCGTCGAAGTGCTCCTTCGTGCCCCCTTGCACGTTCGACCACGAGGAGTCCCGGTGCACGAAACCCACCGGCCCGGCATCGTCCCCCCGCCCACCTTCTCCACGCTGCCCGCAACCTGGCACAGCGAGAACGGCACGCCCCCGCCGCGTCGCCTGATCGCCGCCGACGACACCCTGCGCGCCGAGGCCGCCTACCGGCTCGCCTGCGAGGGCACCGCCCTGCTCTGGCAGGGCGACTACCCCGGCGCGCTCCGTCTCCTACAGGCCATGCGCCGCCGCGCCGAGCGGCGCCGGTCCCGATCCCGATCCGCACCCGACTCCCCGGCCGAGGCCTTCCGGCAGCATCGCCTGGAACGCGCCCGCCTCGCGCGCGTCCTCGGCATGTTGCTGGTGCCGCTGGCCTCGGACCACAGGGTCCGGCTCGACCGGGCACCCGATGTCCGAGCGGCCTGCCTGGCCGCCTACGGACCGCTCCTTGACAACAGAATCGTGTCCCTGCGCGAGCTCCTCGGCGTGATCGGCGCCCATGAGTGGCGGACCAGGGGCGTCGAGGTCCCCGCACTCGGTGCCCGCATCCACCCGCACTACGGGGTCTTCTCGCCGGTCCGCAACGAGTACGTCGATCTCGTCGCCCGGGCGCCGTTGCCGGCGGCCGCCTCGGACAGCCCCACCGCCGAGGACCTGGGCACCGGTACGGGGGTGCTCGCCGCTGTCCTCGCCCGGCGCGGCCTTCACCGGGTCCTCGTCACCGACGCCGATCCGCGCGCGCTCGTCTGCGCTCGCGACAACGCCCACCGCCTCGGCCTCGCCGACCGCATCGAGGCGGCGGGCACCCGCCTCTACCCGCCCGGCGACGGCCGGTCCGCCCTGGTCGTCTGCAATCCCCCGTGGCTCCCTGGCCGGCCGGCTTCCGCCCTCGACCGAGGTGTCTTCGACCAGGACAGCGGGATGCTCCACGGGTTCCTCGACGGCCTGGCCCGCCGTCTGCTGCCCGGCGGCGAGGGCTGGCTCGTCCTCTCCGACCTGGCCGAACACCTCGGCCTGCGCTCCCGTGCCAAGCTGCTCGCCGCCGTCGCCAGGGCCGGCCTGCACGTCACCGGCCGGCTGGACACCGTCCCCCGCCACCCGAGGGCCACTGTCACCGGCGCGGTCGACCTGCTCCACGCCGCCCGCGCCGCGGAGGTCACCTCGCTCTGGAGGCTGTCCCCCGCATGACTCCTGGCGACCCCGCGCACACACCCCGAAGCGGGTCCCCGCCCACCGGGCGGCAGGTCTCCCGGCTCCCTAGCCTGGTACCAGGGAGGAGGCGAAACACCATGCTTGGAGACGCACCGCTGCAAGCAGTCATCCCCGCCACCGATCTCGCCCGCGCCAAGTCCTTCTACACCGACACCCTCGGCCTCAAGCTCACCGATGAGGGTGAGGAGGAGTTCGCCTGCGACTGCGGCGGCACCCAGTTCACCGTCTACCGCACACCCAGTGGTGGACAGGCCGCCCACACCCTCGCCAGCTTCAAGGTCGCCGACCTCGACGGTGAGATGGCCGGTCTCCGCGACCGCGGCATCGCCTTCGAGGAGTACGACTTCCCCGGTCTGAAGACCGTCGACGGCGTCGCCGAGGGAGAGGGTATGCGCGCTGCCTGGTTCAAGGACAGCGAGGGCAACATCCTCTGTGTGGCCCAGCGCGTCGGCCAGTAGCCGACCGGTGGGCGCCCACCGCGCGGGCTGCCCGGCCCGCCCGGAAACCAGGCCGCTGCCCGGCCCGCTCGTGAGGAGCGGGCCGGGCAGCGGCAAACAGGCAACGCGCACCGGCCGGGACGGGCCGGCCGGCTGGCCGGTCATGCGGCCCTGACCGTCAAGCGGTCGAGCGGGTCGAGCGGTCAGCCGTCCGTCTCGTCGTAGCGGCCGTGGCCGAGGCGGCGCAGGTCGAAGGACCAGATGCCGCGGCCGAAGGTGGCGGCGTAGAGCTTGCCGTCCGGGCCGGTCTTCAACTGCTGCACGGCGGTGGTGGGCAGGTTGCGGCCGAGGATCCGCCAGTCGGTGGTGCCCGGCGCACGGTAGAACGCGGCGAGGTCGGTGCCGAGGGCCAGCCCGCCGTTCGGCAGGATCTTGGCCGAGGTGGCGGGGACGTCCGGCAGGTTGCCCGAGACGTCGCTCCAGGTGGCGCCGCCGTCGTGGGTCTCGAAGAGGTGGCCGATGCCCGCGCCGGGGCCCTCGGTCCAGGTCCGTGAGAAGCCGTTGAAGGCGACGAGGACGTGCCGGGCGTCGCTCTCGTCCACCGCGAAGGAGGAGATGTAGCGGTTCGGCAAGGCGCCGTCGACCGGCAGGTTCAGCTGGTGCCAGCCGGTGCCGTCCGTCTTGCCCACCGCGATGCCGCGGCTGAAGCCCACGTTGTTGCACGGGCCGCACCAGCCGGCGTACACCGTGCCGTCGACGGTGGCGACGGCCGTCGCGACGTGGCCCTCGCCGAGGTCGTAGGCCGAGGTCCACTCGCTGCCGCTGCGGATCGCGTAGCCCTTGTGCTGCACCCAGACGTGCCGGCCGCCGGCGATCCAGGTGTTGCCGTCCTTCGGGTCGCTGGTGATCGGCGCGATGAAGCGGGCGCCGGCACCGCCGAGGTCCTTGTCCGGCGGGGCGACCTCGTAGGAGGTGGCCTTGCTCGGGTCCTTCGTCCAGCTGCCGTCGTTGACCGCGCAGTTCTGGGTGACCCACATGTCGAGGTAGACGTACTCCTGGGCGATGTTGCAGCCGTCGGCCGGGTCGACGAGGGTGTCCGCACCGTCGCCGCCGAAGTTGGAGCCCATCACCTTGTCGTGGGCGCGCAGGATCGACTGGCCGTTGTCCTGGAGGCCGCCGCTGACGATCACGCCCCGGCCGGAGCGGTCCGCCGGGTCCTTGCCGACGCCGACCGAGTAGTACTGCAGGGTGTCCATGGTGCCGTCGTTGAGCGGCGTCCAGTCCTTGGCGTGGCCGTAGGCGTCCAGCTTCCCGTCGGCCGGGCGCCGGTAGACACCGCCGTCGTCGCCGACGTAGACGTTCGCCTTGCCCTGGTAGCTGCCGAAGGCGACGGCGTGCTGGTCGGCGTGGGTGGTCTGCGAGCAGTCACCGGTCTGCTTGGCCGGGTCGATGCTCCAGCACGGGAACGGGTTGTTCCAGTAGGGCCCGACGGTGGCCCACCTGGTGCCGCCGTCGGTGGTCTCGAAGACCTCCTCCAGTCCCGCGTACACGTGGTCCGGGTTCGCCGGGTCGACCTGGAGGAACTGGTTGTACCAGGCCTGGATGCCGGGCTGGTAGCCGGCGTCCTGGAGCGCGGAGCCGGAGTTCTTCAGCTTGTCCTTGTCCGCGATCAGCGTCCACGGGCCGGACGGGGAGCCCGACTTCGAGACGTAGACACCCTTGAGCCCGGTGTCCGGGTCGCTCGCCATGACGGCCGGGGACTGGTCGATCGCGTAGTAGCGCGAGCCGTCCGCCGACCGCGCGAAGGTCACGTTGCCGACGTTCGCCGCGTCGGACGGCAGGTCGCCGAGCGAGCCGACCCGCTGCCAAGTGCCGTCCGCCGCCTTGCCGTAGAAGCCGTTGTAGGTGTCGCCGCCGCGCCAGCCCACCGCCAGGACGACCTTGCTCGGGTCCTTGGGGTCGATCGCGATGTCGTTGGCGATGTTCTTGTACGGCGCGGCCGGGTCCGCGGCCTTCGGACCGCCGGGCAGGTACTCCGGGTTGGGCGCGAACTCCAGCGACCACGGGCCCGACAGGGTCGTGGTCGAGTGGCTCCACACCCCCCGGCTGGTGGCCGCCCACACCTTGCCGCCGCCGAAGCGCAGCGCGTGGATGATGGTCGACTCCAGCTCGGCCCCGCCGACCCGGCTGCCGGGCTGGAACTCGCCGTGCCGGGGGTCGGCGAGCACGTACACGCCGGTGCCGACGTACGAGGTCGCGCCGGTGTTGGACTCCCCGGTGGCGTACCAGAGCCGGCCGCCGTCGTCCAGGTTCAGGGTGCCGGTGGACAGCGTGGGCAGCTTGTCGGCGATCGGTTCCCAGTGCCCGCCGCCGGTGCGCGAGCGGAACACCCCGCCGTTGGCGCCGCCCGCGTAGACGTAGCCGCCGTTGTCGGCCGCGAGGCCGGTGATCCGGCCGGTCACCAGCCCCGCGCCGCCGCTGGAGTTGGAGTTGACGTCGCGGTAGCGCGGGTCGTCCGAGTCGTACGGCTTGTCCGTGACGTGGTCCCAGCTGCCGCCGGTGCGCGGCATGGACTGCAACTGGGCCCAGGCCGCGCCGTAGGCGCCCGGCGCGATCACGCCGGGCGCGGTCCGGGCCTCGGTGTACTGCGCGGTGCCCTCGGCGGAGTTCTCCGCCTCGCCACCGCCGTCCCCGCCCTCCGTCTCGGCCCGCGGGCTGAGGCCCGGGGCGGCGCTCGTCGT
Organism: Kitasatospora sp. NPDC056446; assembly: GCF_042796115.1. Lineage (NCBI taxonomy): Bacteria > Bacillati > Actinomycetota > Actinomycetes > Kitasatosporales > Streptomycetaceae > Kitasatospora > Kitasatospora sp. NPDC056446. Next base: position 112,896 of record NZ_JBHTRF010000012.1, read on the forward strand.
ACCGGCGGCGTTCCGGACCCGCTGGGCGTGCTGCTTCCCGATGTCCGCCTGGTGCCGGACCTGCCACGGTTGCGGCTCCGGGGGCACGGGCGGCGCGGCGAGCGCCTGGGTGGTGGTCAATCCGAACACGGTGAGCGTGACGGCGCTCAACAGCAGCCGTCGTCGTTGCCTGGTGGGCACGGTCGCGGTCCTCCCCTGCGGCCGGTCGCGCGGTCGCGCGGACTCGGCGGAAACAGGGGAAGCCTGCTGGGCCGCTCCTGCCGGGGGAAGGGCTGTACGGTAAGAAGACGGTAATGGCCTTACGGTTTCGAACAGTTGGCATTCACCGAATATGAATGACCGTCAGGCGGAGTGGGACGGCGGCGACGGTGGCCCGCCCCCGGCGAGCAGCCGGTCAGCGCCCGCGCGCCCGGTGTCCGCGCACCCGCTGCCGGAGCGTCCGCGCGGAGGCGACCGGGTCGAAGGATCCCGGGCGGTCGCGGGTCAGCGGGTAGCAGGCGAAGCCGATCAGCGCCGCACTGAAGTGGCCGAGGCTCGTGTAGTCCCGGCTCTGCTGCACGCCCAGGCCGTAGACGATCAGCACACCCGCCGCGTACAGGTACCGCCAGGGCCGCACGAGCAGGTAGGTGAGCACCGCGACCACACCGGCGAGCGCGTAGCTGACGCCGTAGTCGAGGGTGTAGACGGCACTCGGGGAGGCGATCCCGCGGTGGATCGCCCACCCGAGCGCCCCCTCGCTGAGGTAGGTCGCGCCCACGTGCGCGAGCAGCGCCACCGAGAGCCAGCGCATTGTGCCGAGCCAGCGCTCGGCGGGCACGTGGAAGAGGTTGTAGAGGAGGAAGTAGGACAGCCACCCGCCGCCCGCGATCCACAGGGCGCTGGTCACCAGGACGCGGACCGGTGAGACCTGGAGATGGTGCAGATTGGTCGAGCGCCGCTCCAGGATGCGGTCCGCGGTCGCCGGCTCCACGTGCCGGATCACCTGGGTGGTGACCAGCAGGATCGCCAGCCAGATGTAGGTGCCCGGGGCGCGCCGGACGTAGGCCCGGACCGCACGGGCGGTGCGCGCCCACCAGGGCCGCCGGTGCTCCTCGGAGCCCCGGACGGTGCTGCCGGCCATCGCCGCCTCCTTGTCGCCACTCGTCACCCCCTTGTCGCCCTGCCGCCCTCCCCCGCTGCTCCCCGCCCGCTCGCCGCCCTCTCCTTGCCGATCTCACCCGTCCTTCACCGGCCTCTCCCCCGCCCTTCCCCCCGTCTCTCCTCCGCCCTTCCCCCACCCTGCCCCCGCCCGGCAGCCACCCGCCGCCGTGGCGGCCCGTACGGGTGACCCGCCCCCACCGGCCACCACGTCACCCCGCGCCGCCACCCCGGAGCCCACCCCGCGAAGCCCGACGGCCCGGCCGCCGACGGCGGGCTCCGTCAACCGGCCGATGACGGCGCCCGACGATCACCACCCGCTGACGTACGCTGGCGATCCGACCCTCCCGGCCACGACCTCGTCGGCCACGCACCGGGCGTGCCGGCACCGGGAACCGCAGAGCAAGGGCACCAGGCTCGATGAGCGATCGCCTCGACACGAGGACACCGGCCGACTCCGCCACGCCCCGGCGCTCCGCAGCGAGAGTGGCCGCCCGCCTGCGGCTCACCACGGTCTACGTCCTGCTGCTGACCGCGACCGCCGCCTGGCTGGCGAGCCAGGGCCACGCCGGGCGCGCCAGGTTCGTCCGGCACAACAGCAGCAACGTCCACCACATGGAAGTGGGCAAGTGGTGGACGATCTTCACCAGCGGCCTGGTGGTCGACGGGGTGCCCGCCTGGGCGGGCATCGCGGCGGTCGCCGTCGTGCTGGGCCTGGCCGAGTGGCGCTGGGGCCCAGCCAGGGCCATCGCCGCCTTCGCCTTCGGACACGTGGGAGCCACTCTGCTCACCGAGGGCGCCATGTGGGTGATGCTGACCGCCCACATCCCCGGCGCGCTCTCCCGGGCCAGGGACGTGGGCATCAGCTACGGTCTGGTCGCCACCGGCGCGTGCCTGCTCGCCCTGGGCCCGGCCCCACTGCGCCGCTACGGCCTCCCGGCGCTCGCCCTGGCCCTGGCCACCGCCTGGGCGGCGGACCAGCAGCTGGCCGACGCCGGGCACCTGGTCGCGCTCGGCCTGGGCGTGCTCGTCTCCCGGACGGCCTGGCTGCGCACCCGGGCCGCGCCCGTACCGCGCTGAGACGACCCGGGCCCCACCCCGCACCCGCACCCGCCCGCCGCCCGCCGCCCGCCGCCCGCCGCCCGCCGCCCGCCGCCCGCCGCCCGCCGCCCGCCGACCCCAACAGGGCTACGGGGGAAGCGCGTTGACCAGGTCGACCCGAGGCCGGAGCGGGCGTGGCGAGCGTTCTCCGCAGCCCGGGCGATCGCATGCCCTTGCATTACTCTGCAAATCTATGCCAGAGTTCGGGCATCGGATCGAATACGCCGAAATCCAGTCACACGTCGCTAGATCAGGGTCCCGCTCCACGCGGGTCAAGGGTGCATCCATGTCGAAGGTCTTGAGCAAGCTGCCGGTCGGGGAACGGATCGGCATCGCATTCTCCGGTGGGTTGGACACCTCCGTCGCCGTCGCGTGGATGCGCGAGCACGGTGCCGTCCCCTACGCCTACACGGCCGACATCGGCCAGTACGACGAGCCGAACCTCTCCGACGTCCCGGCCCGGGGCCGCGCGTACGGCGCCGAGCAGGCCCGCCTGGTGGACTGCCGGGCCGCGCTGGTCGAGGAGGGCCTCGCGGCCCTCGCCTGCGGCGCCTTCCACATCCGCTCCGCCGGGCAGACGTACTTCAACACCACCCCGCTCGGCCGCGCCGTGACCGGCACCCTGCTGGTCCGCGCGATGCAGGACGACGAGGTGTCGATCTGGGGCGACGGCTCCACCTACAAGGGCAACGACATCGAGCGGTTCTACCGCTACGGCCTGCTGGCCAACCCCAGCCTGCGGATCTACAAGCCGTGGCTGGACCAGGCGTTCGTCGACCAGCTCGGCGGCCGCAAGGAGATGTCCGAGTGGCTCTCCGAGCGTGACCTCCCGTACCGGGACTCCGCCGAGAAGGCCTACTCCACCGACGCCAACATCTGGGGCGCCACCCACGAGGCCAAGCGGCTGGAGTACCTGGACGCCTCGCTGGAGATCGTCAGCCCGATCATGGGCGTGGCCTTCTGGGACCCGGCGGTCGAGATCCAGACCGAGGACATCACCGTCGAGTTCGAGTTCGGCCGCCCGGTCCGGATCAACGGCCAGGGCTTCGCCGACGACGTCGAGCTGGTCCACGAGGCCAACCGCATCGGTGGACGCCACGGCCTCGGCATGTCCGACCAGATCGAGAACCGGATCATCGAGGCCAAGAGCCGCGGCATCTACGAGGCCCCGGGCATGGCGCTGCTGCACATCGCCTACGAGCGGCTCCTCAACGCGATCCACAACGAGGACACCCTCGCCACCTACCACACCCAGGGCCGTCGGCTCGGCCGGCTGCTCTACGAGGGCCGCTGGTTCGACCCGCAGTCCCTGATGCTCCGGGACAGCATGCAGCGCTGGATCGGCCACCCGGTCACCGGCAGCGTCACGCTGCGGCTGCGGCGCGGCCAGGACTACTCGGTCATCGACACCCAGGGCCCCAACTTCAGCTACCACCCCGAGAAGCTGTCCATGGAGCGCAGCGTCGACGCCGCGTTCGTCCCGGATGACCGCATCGGCCAGCTGACCATGCGCAACCTGGACATCGCCGACTCGCGCAGCAAGCTGGAGCAGTACGCGGTGCACGGCCAGCTGGCGCCGTGGAGCGGCCTGATCGGCGAGCTCGCCCCGGGCGGCGCCGCGCCGATCGCCGCGGGCACCGGCGACGCGGAGGAGTCCACCGCGCTCGACCACGCGGCGATCGAGTCCGGCACCGACTGACCCGGCCGCCGGTCCCCGGACCGCTCCCCCGCAGGTCCTGCGGGCCGGCCGGCCACGGAGGCCGCCGCACCACACCGGTGCGGCGGCCTCCGCCGTTCCCGCCGCGCGGACCGTGGTCCCGGTCGCGCCCCGGCCACCACCCGACGGCCCGATCCCGACCCCGACCCCGCACCAACCCGACCCGGCCCGACCCCGCACCGCACCCCCGCACCACGCTGCCCCGCCCCCGGCCGAATCACCGGATCCGTACCACCCCCCGCCCCCGCACCGCCCGGACGCCCAACCGCGCCGGGTGCGCCCTCGGCCGCGCCGCCGCCACCGCCTCCCGCAGGGTCAGCAGGATCTCCCCGTCGTAGCGCTCCGCCAGCACCCGCGCCAGTTCGGCCGCGCCGCTCGGCCGGGCGTTCGGAGCCAGGGCGGGCAGTCGGCCCGGGCCGCTGAGGTCCTGGGCCTGGGCGGCCCAGCGGGCGGCATCGCGCGGTTCCCCCTCGGCGGTGTAGTGCACGGCCAGGCAGTGCACGGCCAACTGGTCGCCGTACTGGGCCGCTATCCGCCACCAGAAGACGCCGTCGGCCGTGCGGCCCATCCCGTAGAGCAGGCAGCCGAGGGTCCGGAAGGCGGTCTTCTCGGCGAGTTCGAGGTCCAGGGCCAGCTCCCCCGGGGTCGCGGCGCCCGCGACGCCCGCGCACAGGTGGCGCAGGTCCCGCCGGAGTTCCGCCCGCCCCCCGGCCCAGGGCGACTGCCCGGCCCCCACGCCCGTACCCGGCCCGCCGCCCGTACCGGGTCCGCCACCCGGCCCCGGGCTCCGGCCCGCGGCCGCGTTCGCGCCCTGGCCCGGTCCGGCCCCCGACCCGGGCCCCGCCCCCGGGGTGGCTCCCGCCGCCGGAGCGTGCGGCGGCCGGGCACCGGCCGGTGGACGGGCGGGGCGCTCGCGCACGGCCGGGGCGGGCCGGCGCGCGGCGGCGAGCCGCTCGGCCAGCCGCCGGGTGAAGGCCACCGGGTCGTGGTCGTCGAACTCCCGCTCCAGCTCGGCGGAGTGCGTGCGCAGCAGGTCCGTGACCCTCATGTCTCCACTCCGTCGTCGTCCGGGTGCTCCAGCAGGTACTCCAGGTGGCGCCGCCCGAGGCTGTAGTAGGTGCGGGCGGTGGTGTGCGCGATGCCGAGCGACCGGCCGATGTCGTGGTACGAGAGGCCCGCCTGGCGGAGTCGGACGACGTCGGCCTGGACCGGCGCGGCCCGCGCGAGTTCGTCCATCGCCCAGTCCAGCGCGTCCAGTTCGGCGAGTTCCTCCAGTTCGTCCTGGCTGGTGTCGGGACGGCGCTGGGCGATCACCCGCAGCCGCTTGCGTTCGGTGCGGCGGCGCTCGCGCAGGACGTCCACCACCGCGTCCTTCACGACCTTGAAGGCGAAGGCCTGCGGATCGGCGCTGGCCAGGGCGCGGCGCCAGTTCTTGTACAGCGTGGTGCCCGCGTTCTGGACCGCGTCCTGGGCGTCCTCACGGTGGCGCAGCCGCTGCTGGGCGTAGCGGAGGTAGCCGGAGTTCTCGCGGGTGAAGAAGACGGCGAAGTCGGTCGGCAGGTCGCCGAGCGGGTCCGCCCGGAGGCCCCGCTCCTCGCCCGGCCCGGGAGTGTTCATGCACGCCCCCCTTTCGTGGGTCAGCTGGCCGGCCCACCGGGTGGCACGCCGACGGCCCTTTGGGGGCTCGTGGTGTAACCGTCCGGAGGCCGCGCGATGTTGACCCGATCGGGCGGACAATTGGCGAACGTTTCCGTTCACTTTCGAACAGCACCGCTGACCTGCCGGTTCGAGCGCGCGAGCCCCGCCGAACCCGTCGGCACGTGACCCAGATCACAGTCCGCGCGGCAGCGGCTTGACAAGCACCCGTACCACCCCACCCGCGCGCCGCCGTCCCTACGGCGCCGGCTCCACCGTCGCCGAGTCCAGCGCGGCCGTCACCCGCTCCAGCAGCCCGCGCAGCGCGGCCAGGTCCTCGACCGGCAGTCCGGTCGCGGCGAGCAGTCGGCGCGGGACCTGCCCGGCCCGCTCGCGCAGCGCCGACCCCTCCGGCGTGAGTGCGACGGTGACCGATCGCTCGTCCTGCGCGCTGCGCTCGCGGCGCACCAGCCCGGCCGCCTCCAGCCGCTTGAGCAGCGGGGACAGCGTGCCGGAGTCGAGTCGCAGGCGCTCGCCGATCCGCTTGACGGGCAGTTCGCCGTCCTCCCAGAGCACCAGCATGACCAGGTACTGCGGGTAGGTGAGCCCGAGGTCCCGGAGCAGGACCCGATAGGTGCCGCCGAAGGCGCGGGAGGCCGCGTTGAGCGAGAAGCAGATCTGGTGGTCGAGGCGGAGCAGTTCCTCGTCCGCCATGCCGGGGAGCGTGGTCATGGCTCCATGGTAGCGATCGCACTCGCGCCATTGAGTTGTGCGCAATTGAATTGCGTGTTCTACTTGTCGCACGGCAGGACACCGGCCGGGCCGCCGGAGCAAAGGCGGCACCCCGGGCCCGCCGCATCCGAGCGACCGCAGCACCACGAAGGGGACCGATCATGGACGCGCTCTACACCGCCGCCGCCACCGCCAACGGCCGGGAGGGCCGCGCCGTCAGCTCCGACGGACAGCTGGACCTCGCGCTGGCGATGCCGCCGGCACTCGGCGGCAACGGCCAGGGCACCAACCCCGAGCAGCTGTTCGCGGCCGGCTACGCGGCCTGCTTCGCCAGCGCCCTCGGCCTGGTCGGCCGGCAGGCCCGGGTGGACACCGGCGAGATCTCGGTGACCGCCGAGGTCTCCATCGGCAAGGACGGCGCCGGCTTCGGCCTCTCCGTCGTGCTGCGCGTGGAGCTGCCCGACTCCCTGGCGGGCGAGACCGGCGAGCTGCTGGTCAAGCAGGCGCACGAGGTCTGCCCGTACTCCCGCGCCACCCGGGGCAACATCCCGGTCGAGCTCGTCGTCGAGTAACCCCGCAGCCCCCACCCCAGGCTCGCAGCCCTCACCCCCGGCTCGCAGCTCCCGGCCCCGGCCCCCGGCTCGCCGTACGGCGCCTCGCCCGGCACCGTACGGCCGCCGCCGAGCCCACCGCCGAAGCCCCCGCCGAGGCCTTCATCGGCACCCCGGGCCCGCCGCACACCACGTGCGGCGGGCCCGACCGCCCGGTCAGCCCGCGCCCGGCCCGTTCGCCGAGCGCAGCGTGTCGAGCCTGTGCCGGTACTCCTCCGTGTCGATCTCGCCCCGCGCGAACCGCTCCGCCAGCATCTGCTCCGGGGTCGACCCGGTCGCCCACCCGCTCGTGCCGCCCGGCCCGTGCCCGGCGGCACCCGGCGGGGCGGGCGGGACCGGCTGCCGGGTGCGCGAGACGTACCGGAACAGGGCGACGGCGAGGAGCACGAGCAGCGCCAGGACCAGCAGGGTCCCGATCGCCATCAGCCCGATGCCCCAGCCGCCCACTCCGCGGCCGTGCCCGAGCCCGTGCCAGTGCCTCATCAGGACCTCCTCCTCCGGCCCCGTCGGGGCCTGCCGAGGTGATCGGCGCTTACCACCATCGTGCGCCCGGAGACGGCGAAAGTACCGTGAAGAACGCCTGAGAAAACGTTCCGGCACCCAGGGCCCGCGCGCCTTCGGGGTAGCGTGCCGCTCGTGGCCCCGTACTCGCACCCGACCCACCGCCCGCCGGTCGACGACCGCCCGCCCGAGCAGCTCGTCGCGGCCGGGCTGCTGCGGCGCCACCCCGACCCCGGCCGCCACCCGTCGCTGGGCCACTCCCCGATCACCTACGTCGCCACCACGCTCTGGGCCGAGCTCACCGCGCTCGCCATCGCTCCGCCCGCCGCCGAGGCCACCGCCACCGCCCTGCTGCGCACCCTCGCCGACCGGGCCGTGGACGCGGCCCTCGCCCCGGGCAACGAGCGCGCCCCGCGCGACGACCTGTACGTGACCGATCCCGCCCACATCGGCCCGCACCGCCGGGCCGTCTGGTTCCGGCGCTCCGGCCCGCACGGCCCGATCACCGCCGCCTTCGCGCCCTGAGCCGGCGGCCCCGCCCCGACGCCCCGCGGGCTCAGCGCTCGACCTGGAGGCTGTGGCAGACCCAGCTCAGCCGGTCCGGCCCGCCGATCGGCGGCCGGTCGTGGTACGTACCGTCCGCCACCGACAGGTTGACGATCAGGTACGCGTGCCAGCCGGACCCGACCCCGTGCAGGTCCGCGTAGACCAGCTCGTCCTCCACGTACCAGTCCACCGAGTGCGCGCCGAGCACCACCCGCAGGCCGAACGTCGCCCCGGGAGCGATCCCGGCGCCGCCGCCGTGCCAGTACCGGAAGCCGCCCCGGACGTGGTTGGAGATCTCCAGCAGATCCGGGTTGTCCGGGTGGTACTCGAAGACGTCCACCTCGTTGCCGCCGTCCCGCCAGGTCCAGATCGCGGGCCAGGCGCCCAGCCCGACGGGCAGCGTCACCGTTGCCGACAGCACGTCCCCGGTGCGGAGCTGGAAGGCGTCCGGGCTGCCCTCCGTGGTCAGCAGGCTGCAGGTCCACAGCCCGCCGCTGTGCCGCCGGGTCGCGGTGAACACCCCGCCGGGGCAGTACCCGCGGCCGAGGTAGTCGAGCTTGTGGTCACTCCGGTTGGTCGGCCCCATCCGGGGATAGGCGCTGCTGCGCCCTGCGGTCCACTGCGTGGTCGAAGTGAAGTCCGCGTCGAACACGACTGCCACGGCTGCCTCCCCGGTGCTCCGGTACCCCGGCAGTCAGATCGGCCGGGCACACAGAGTGAGTTACCCGATACGCTCCGCTGTATGCGAAGCGGACCGCCCGGGTCCGAGCCGGTCCGACGGCCGCGCCACCGCGACGGATCGGCCGACCGCCGCCCCGCCGGATCAGCCGACCGCCGCGGCGCCCCCGGCGCCGAGCCGGTCGGTCACCGAGATCACGCCGTCCACCGAGCGGCACAGGTTGAGCACGATCGGCACCAGGTAGGGCTCGGGCACGGTGCCGCTGAGCACCACCCGCCCCTGGTTGACCTCCACCCCGATCTCGGCCGGACTGACCCCCTCGATCCGGCCGAGCACCTCCTCGACGATCTCCCGCCGGATCACCACGTCCTCGCGCAGGAAGACCCGCAGCAGGTCGCCCCGGCTGACCATGCCGGTGACCCGCCCCTCCTCGTCCAGCACCGGGAGCCGCTTCAGCCCGTGCCGGCTCATCATCCGGGCCGCCGCGACGATGCTGGTGCCGGGCGTGGTGCAGACCGGCTGGGCGGTCATCAGGCCGGCCGCGGTGATCTCGCCGTCCGGGCCGACCTGCGCCGACTCGGGCGCCGGCAGCAGGCTGCCCGGGTCCTCCCGGGCCGCGAGGGTGCGCAGCAGGTCGGCTTCCGAGACCACGCCGAGCGGCCGGCCCTCGGGGTCCACCACCGGTACTCCGGTGATGTCGTACTCGCTCAGCAGCGTCACGATCTCCCGGAACCCGGTCTCGGGCGAGACCAGGACCACGGGGCTGGTCATCACGGATTCGACGGTCGCATGCCGCACGCCGGTTCACCTCGTCCAACGGTGCTGGTCCGACCGGGCGCGGATCGTCCCGGCCGGTTACCGGCAGCATGGCGCGCGGCGGCGCCGATCGCCAGGGGCCAAGGGGCCGAACGGGTGGGACTTTGGGCCCCGGCCCCCACACGCGCCCTTGACGCGCGGCCTGGCCGGGGCCCCGGACCGGCGGTTCGTCGGCTCAGGAGTCCCCGGCACGCGTCGGCTCGGGAGCGATCAGGAGTGAGTCGTCGTACCGCAGGCGAAACTGGACAGCCGCAGAAAGCCGTAGCTCTGGAGGTCGGCCGCGGCCACCGGGCTGGTGCAGAGCCAGCCGCGGTTTCCGAACACGTTCCGCAGCGCCTGCGAGTGCGCGTCGGTGCCCCGCCACTCGGCGTCCCGCAGTCCCGTGTACAGGATGCGGCTGTACGGGGTCGACATGAACGACGGGTTGAGCGTCCCGTTGGCGACGGAAGGCACCCCGTCGATGCCGTGCGGGACGAGGACGCCCGGGTCGTCGCCCGGCTTCCGGTGCCCCCCGGTCACCTGGCCGACCCACCGGCCGACCGAGTAGGGAACGATCGCGTTCGGATCGTGCAGGATGTCCTCCGACCCCTGGTTGTCCCCGACGCCCGAGGTCACGCACGGGCCGGCGTAGAACGTTCCCAATCCGCCGGTCACCGCGTTGCCCAGGGAGACCGTCTCGTCCGAGGAGAAGGACGACCAACGGTTGCCGGGGTCCGAGGCGAACCAGCCCGGCACCACCGGCCTGATCGTCGCGTCCGGCAGGCTCGGGTCGACCTGCCGCCAGTTGGTGATGTCGCAGGCGTAGATCGACCTCAGCACGGCGCCGCTCAGGCTCGCCGGGGCGTTGCCGCCGGCCGGGGCCGCCCAGCTCACCGCGTCCTTGGCGAACGCGACGAAGTCGAGCGTGGTCGGGTCGGTGAACCGGGGCGGTCGGTTCAGCCGGACGAAGTCGACCGTTGCGCTGCTGTTGTTCACGAGCGCGAGCGCGGCCGTGTTGCTGTTGGCCGGCCGGAGGATCGAGATGGCGCCCGTCTTCGGCGTGATGGTGCCCCCGCCGCGCGCGTCCCAGCTGTACAGCCGGGGCGAGGTGGTGTCTCCGGCCGCCGCGAGCGAGGCGTTGTAGTCCGCCGAGAACTGGTTGAAGAGCGCGTCGGTGGCCGGGGCGCCGGCGCCGACCAGGTCGGTGACGGCGGGCACGGGCGGGTCGGCGTAAGCCGGGGCGGCCGTGGCGAGGGCGAGCACGGCGGCCAGCGCGACGGCGGCGCTGACCCTGGCGGCGAAGCGAGGCATCCGTGGTCCTTGGCGGTCGGCGGGGCAGGTACCGAGATCCTCGGGTGCCCGCGCCGGACGCGACACCCCCGCCGGACCGGGCCGACGGGCATCACCGCTGGTCGGGGCCGGCCGGACGGCCTCCGCGCACCGGACGTTCTTCCAGCGGTGGCCCGCCGGAGGCCCCCCGAGCCCCCGCCGGTCACCCCGGACGGCGCAACCATCACATGATCGACTCGTTGGACCGTCCACCACGACAGACCACCGAACGACAGCACCACCACACCACGGCTCCCTGGAGGCTTCCCTTGGCAGGACGGACAGCGGGCGGGCCGCCGCCGGCCCAGGGGGTCGGGGCGCGCCCGGTGGCACAGGCGGAGGCCGCGCTGGTGCGGCACTACCGCAGGCTGGTCCGGCTCGCGTACCTGGCCCTGCCCGCCGACCGGGACCGCCACAGCCGGGTCCTCGCCGCCCACGCCGCCGCCCAGCGCGCCCTGCCCTTCCGCTGGAGCGGTCACACCAGCCGGAGCACCGGCACCGACCGGACCGGCACCACCGACCGCACCGCCCACACCGACCGCGCCGACAAGGCGACCCCCGCCGACCGAGCCGAACCGGCCGCCGCCGAGGCGGACCCGGTGTACGCGGCACTGCGCCTGCGGGTCCTGCGCACCGCCCTGCGGCCCCGTCCGTCCGCCCGGCTGTTCGCACCCCGGGTGTGGGGCCTGCGGCTGTTCACCCCGCACGGCGGCGAGGAGGACGCGGAGCTCGACCACGCGCTCTCGGCGCTCGACGCCCCGGCCCGGGCGGCCTTCGCCCTGCGCACGGTCGAGGGGCTGGACGCGGAGCGGGCCGCCGAGGTGCTGCGGCAGGCCGGGGTGGCGCGGCCGGGCGAGGCGGTCGCCGCTGCCGCCGGGGTCCCGTCCGGCCCGGCCCCGGAGCCGCCCGCCTTCGACCCGTGCGCGGTCCGGGTGCAGCCCACCGACCTGCTGCGCCGCCGCCGTACGCTCACCGCGGCGCTGACGGTCGGCGTGCTCGGGCTGACCACCACGGCCGCCGTGCTGGGCGGCTCCGGCGCCGCGGCACCGGCCCGTCCGGCGGCGGCTCCGTCGGGCGCCGTCGACCCGGCCCGGTTGGTCCGAGTGGCGCCCGACGCCTGGCAGCACACCGCCCGGGTCGACTTCACCGCCTGGCCCGCCCGGGGCGACCGTCGCGAGGACACCGCGCTGCTCGGCCGCGCCCTGGCCTCCTGGGCGCGGCCCGGACCGCAGACCCACGCGGAACCGGGTACGGACGGCGCGCCGCCCGTCGAAGCGCCACGGCTGCTGTTCGCCGGGACGGTGGACGGCACCGGTGTGGTGGTGCTGTACGACGGCCGGCGGATCGCCCGCTTCACGGACGGGCGCGACGGCGGCCTGGACCTCGCCCGGGCCGACGACTCGGACGTGACCACGGCGGGCGCGGTGGCGCTGCTCCGCCAGGGCACCGCCGTCCGGTACCTGCTGGCGCCCTGGGTGGACTCCGCCGAGACCCGCCGGATCGACCAGCCCGACACCCCGGCCCGCCCGCTGGACCACCCCGACGGCGTCACCGCCCCGGCCCCCGGCGGCGGGCTCGCCGACTGCCAGGGCGCCACCGTGCTCCAGCTGCGGTCCTCCCCCGTGATCGCCGAGAAGCACGCCTTCCTGCTGGCTGACCTGGGCGGGCTCGTCCCGGCGCACCTCACCTACACCCCGCCGCCGGACCGCTCCCAGTCCGATCGCACCCCGTCCGCCCAGTCCTCCCAATCCTCCCCGTCAGCCCAGTCCGCCCAGCCGGCCCGCGAGCCGCGTGAGGCGACCGGCCAGGAGGCGTTGCTGGCCTGGGCCCGGGCGGGCTGCGCCGTGCCGGACGGCAAACCGGGCGTCAAGCAGCTCAACCTGTGGGCCTTCGCGCTCCAGCCGCTGCCGCAGAACGCCGGCTCGGCCTCCTGGGTCTGCCTGCGCGCCGACCGCTGGACCGGCGAGGGCAGTGCGGCCACCGCCGTCGTCCTGCCGACCGCCCGCGGTCCGCAGCGCACCGGCGGCGGCCCGGGCCGGGGGTGCAGCCGGTTCGAGCAGGACACGGTGGCCTGGACGTGGTGGCGCTCCCCGCAGGGCTCGGAGTACCTGCTCGCGGCGGGCAGCCGCCGGGTCACCCGGCTCACCGTCAAGGGACCGGACTGGTCCGCCGACCGGCCCTCCCCGGACCGCACCCTCGCGGTCGAGCGCCCCGCCCGGGCGGCGGTCCAGGTGGAGGCGCTGCTGGACAACGGTGCCCGCATCGCCCCGCCGCACTGAGCTCGGCCCGGCTCGCCCACGACCTCCCACGACGCCCGAATCCCGCCCGTCAGCCCCCCGCGCCGGACCTTCCGGACAACTGCGCTTCGTAGTCCGGGAGTTCGACGCTGCTGACCTGCTTCCCCAGCTCCAGCATCTTCTCCAGCGCCCACCGCCGGTTCAGCAGCGCATTGCGGAAGCGCAGCCCGGTCGCCGTGCGGGGCGCCAGGAACGGCCCGGTCCGGTCGCCGCCCTTCTGGCAGCCCTGCGCGTAGCCGCGCAGCAGTGCCTCGTACCGGCCGAAGGCGGCGCGGTGGTCGCCCCGCGCCCGGGCCAGCTCACCCGCCAGGACGTACGCGGCCACCACCGCCGTCCCGGTGCCCATCCCGCCGATGGTCGCTCCGCAGGCGGCGTCGCCGATCAGGGCGGTCCGGCCGCTGGACCACGTGGGCACGTCCGCGCGGCTGATGGAGTCGAAGTACGGCTCGGGGGCGGCGTCCAGGGTCTCCAGCAGGTACGGCACCCGCCAGCCGAGGCCGGTGAAGGCGTTCCGGACCAGGGCCTTCTGCTGCGCCCGGTCGTGCCGGTCGTAGCGCAGTACGGGTGAGGCGAACAGGCAGAACGCGCCCGCCCGGCGCGGGTCGCGGTGGTCGGCACCGACGGACATCAGCCGGCCGGGGACGTTGAGGCCCACCGCACCGGGCGGCAGTCCGAGGTCGTTCGGCAGCTCCCAGGTGGCCGCGTAGTAGCCGAGGTGGCGGACGTAGCGCCGTTCCGGGCCGAAGGCCAGTCGGCGGACGTTGGAGTGCAGCCCGTCGGCGCCGATCACCAGGTCGAACTCGCGCGGCGCGGCGTGCCGGAAGGCGACCCGGACGCCGCTCGGGGTCTCCTCCAGTGCCGTGATCGAGTCGCCGAAGACGTACTCGGCCCGGGCGCGGCTGTGCCGGTACAGCAGCCGGGCGACCTCCCCGCGCGGGACCTCCAGCTCGCCGCCCGCGAACTCGGCGGGCAGGTGCAGCAGTCGGCGGCCGTCGGCGGCCAGGAAGGTCATCGGGCTGCCGCCGGTGCCGAGCGGGCGGAGTTCGTCCAGCACTCCCATCCGCTCCAGCACGCCCAGGTGGGTGCGACCGCGGAAGTCGACGGCCTGGCCGCCGTCGCGGGGCGCGGGGGCGAGCTCGACCACGGTGACGTCGAAGCCGTACCGGCCCAGCCAGTGGGCCAGCGCGGGGCCGGCGATGCTCGCGCCCGAGATCAGGACCTTGGTGCTCATGGAAACGCTCCGTCCGAGGATCGAGAAACTGTGTCCGATGGACACTATTCGCTGCTGTGTACGGTAGACACAGTTGGAGCGGACGGGCAACCCCCGAGGCGGCGGCCCGCGCCGCGGCACCCCAGGACAGGAGCGGACGATGGGCGAGGCGGCGAACGACACGGTGCGGCTGCTCTGGGGCCCGCCCGCCAGGCCGACCCGGGGGCCGAAACCGGCCCTCAGCCTGGAGCGGATCGCCGCCGCCGGCGTCGAGGCCGCCGACGCGGAGGGCCTGGGCGCGGTGTCGATGCAGAAGGTGGCCGGGCTGCTCGACTTCACCAAGATGTCGCTCTACCGCTATGTCCCCGGCAAGGCCGAACTCGTCGCCCTGATGGTGGAGTCGGCCCTCGACGAGCCTCCGGCGCCCGCCACCGGAACCGACTGGCGGAAGCAACTCTTCGACTGGGCCCACCACTTGACCAGATTGTTCGTCCGACACCCGTGGCTGCTGGACGCCACCAACGGCCCCCGGGTGGTCGGCCCGAAGGAACTCGCCTGGCTGGAACGGGTGGTGGCCGCACTCGACGGCCACGGGCTGACCGGCCCCGAGCGGATGGACGCCGCCGTCCTGCTCGCCGGGCATGTGCGCGGCATCGCCGAGCAGTCCCGCGCGGCCGGCCCGTCCGGCTCCCCGGAGGCCGCACTCCTCGCCCTCCTGGGCGCCGTGGTGCGGGAGAACGCCGACCGCTACCCCGCCGTCGCGGCGGCCATGGCCGATCCGGACGGCCGCGACCAGGCCCTGGACTTCGGCCTGGAACGCATCCTGGACGGCCTGGCCGCCCTGATCGAACGCCGCGCGCAGGTCGAGGACCAGCCTCCTTCCGGCGCCTGACCGCCATCCGGACCGGTCGGCCTGCGGACCATCAGCCTGCGGACCATCGACCTACAGGCCCGTCGACCCGCAGACCCGTCGGCCTGTCGACCCGTCGACTCATCGAGCAAGGGGGACCCCATGGAACTACGGCAGCTGCGCTGCTTCGTCGCCGTCGCGGAGGAGCTGCACTTCGGCCGCGCGGCCGAGCGGCTGTTGCTCGGCCAGCCCGCCGTGAGCCAGCAGGTCCGGCGCCTGGAGCGGGAGTTGAAGGTCGAGCTGTTCGACCGCTCGCCCCGGTACGTCCGGCTGACCCCAGCCGGGGAGCGCTTCCTGCCCGCCGCCAGGGGCGTCCTGGCCGCCGAGGACGCCGCCCGCGCCCTCGCCGCCGACCTGGCCGCACCCGCCGCACTCCGGCTCGGCACCATCACCGGGCTCGGCGAGCGCCTCGACCGGATCCTGGACACCTACCAGCAGCAGGCCCCCGGCGTGCGCGTCGAGCTCCACTCCGCCCCGGTCCGGGAACGGCTCGCCCGGCTGGCGGACGGCCGCCTCGACGCCGCCTTCGTGCGCGGTGCCATCGCCGGGAGCAGCACCGACCTGCGGTTCCTGCCCGTCTGGCAGGACGAGTTGGTGCTCGCGCTGCCCGCCCGGCACCCGCTCGCCGACCGGCCCGAGGTCGATCTCGCGGACCTCGCCGACCTGCCGCTGCGGCTGACCGAGCGCCGTAACCACCCGGCACTGGTGGACCTGGTGACGGAGGCCTGCGAACGGGCCGGCTTCCGGCCGGTCCTCGGGCCGCCCCACGGCTCCCTCCAGGACACCCTGGCCTCCATCGGCACCGGAGCCCCGATGTGGACGGTGGTGTACGCCGCCAACGCCCGGATGGTGAACGCCCACCGGGTCGCCTTCCGCCCCTGCCGGACCCCGCTGGCCCTGACGACCTCGGTCGCCGTCCGGCGCTCCGCCCCGCTCCCCCGACTGCTCCTGGAAGCCTGCCACCGGACGGCCCCGACCTGGGACGATCAGGATTCGTGATCGCTGCCGGAGCGAATCGGGTCTGGGTGCGGGCGCTCCGATCGGGTGGACTGGGCGCAGCCGGAGAACCCGGCGGGAACACCGGTACGAACCCCAGCAGGACTACCCGGTCAGGAGCCGAAGATGCCGATCGTCACCATTCAGCAGGGCCCGCGCGAGGTCGGGCAGAAGCGCGAGCTGGTCAAGAAGGTCACCGAGGCCTTCGTGGCGGCCCTGGACGTGCCCGCCGAGAGCGTGTTCGTCTTCGTGCAGGAGTACCCGGCGGAGAACTGGGGCGCGGCCGGCCGGCTCACCGCGGACCGGTAGCCACGCCGGCGCCCGTTCAGGCGGGCCCCAGGACCGGCCGGGCCGCACCCGAAAACCCTTCGGGCCGCGGCCCGGCCGCCCGGTAGCATCACCGCCCATGGCGATGTTCGTGCACCTGACCGCAGCGGCCAACGCGCCGCGGATCCGCCGCGCCGGGATCCGGGCCGACAGCCGCGGCCAGGGCGGCGCGCGCGGCCTCTACTGCTTCCCCGTCCTGCCCTCGTACACGCTGACCCACCAGTGGCTGCGCGAGCTGGCCCGGTTCGGGCCCAAGGGCTCCCTGGTCGCGGTGCACGTCCGGCTGGACGACGCGCAGGAGGTCCTCACCGGGCACTACCGGGACCGCGCCGCCGGCGCCCAGCAGTCGGTGTCCGCCGCCGAGGCGGTCCGACGGATCGGCGCACTGGCCGACCCGCGCGGCTGGGAGGTGTTCCTGCCGCGCCCGGTGGGCGCCCGCGAGGTGCACCGGATCCGTGCCGTGCCGCAGGTCGCCGGCTGGCGCTACGTCCCGAACGCCCACGGCACCCGGCCCTGCGTCTGCTTCGGCTGCGCGGTCCGCGGCGGGTACGGGAGCCGGCGGCTGCGCGAACGCCACCAGGATCCGCTGGACGGCCCGCTGCCGCCCGTCCCGGTGCTGCTCGCCCGGATCGACGCGGCCGGCGACCCGGGCGATCCGGCCGAACTGAAGGCCGCGCTGCACTGGTTCGGGCGGCGCCGGCGCGGCCCGGTGGACCGCCTCGCCCGGCTGGCCGCCCATCCCGACCCGGACGTGCGGGAGGAGCTGGTCTGGGCCGTCGGCGGCTGGTCCACTCCGGGCACCGCCGAACTGCTGGACGGCTTGGCGGACGATCCGCACCCGGACGTCCGCGAGGCCGTCGCGGCGGTGCGGGAGGACTGACCGGCCGGCGGCGCGATACCTTCGCTCACCCCCGGCGCGGCCTGCCACCATGTCGCTGACCTGCGGGACCGCCCGTCGACATGCCCGTTCGGCCGATCCGGGTGATCATGGGACGAACCGCGTCTTCGGCGATTCGGCGCACCGGTCCGCTCCGGTGGCGCCCGGAAGGTGGACTGCGATGTTCCAGCTCCTGTGGATTCTGCTCATCGGCTTCGTGCTCGGCGTGCTCGCCAAGTTGATCCTGCGCGGGCCGCAGTCGATCCCCTGGTGGCTGACCATGCTGCTCGGCGCGGCCGGGGCCTGGCTCGGCAACGCCGTCTCCGGCTGGATCGGCGTCCGTCACACCTCCGGCATCGACTGGATCCGCCACATCCTCCAACTCGGCTTCGCCGTCGCCCTGGTGGCCTTCGTCGCACCCGCCTGGACCAAGTCCCGCCAGTCCCGCTGACCGCCAGCCCCAGCCCCCGGGCCGCGCGGCCTGGCGGCCGGACGCCGCTCAGCCGACGTGCACGGCCGGGCGGCGTGAGCGGTCCGGTTCGGCCTCGCGCAGCACCTCGCGGGTGACCGGCGCGATCTCGCCCTGTCCGAACAGGAAGAACCGCAGGAACTGGGCGAACGGGTTGCCCTCGGTCCACTCGAAGTAGATGTGCGGCTGCTGCCCGGTGAGGTCGCGCACCTGGAGCAGCAGGGCGGCCAGCGCGTTGGGCACGCTGGAGCTCTGCAGCGAGAGCACCCGGTAGCGGTCGTGCAGCACCTCGCCGCGCACGGTCAGTTCGGCCTCGAAGTCGGACGGGTCGAGCACGGTGACCTCGACGAAGACCAGGTCGTCCTCGGGCGGGATGTCGTTGTCCCGGCGGATCTGGTGCATCTTGTCGCGGTACTCGGCGAGGTCCCGGTTGTTCGGCTCGTTGGCGATCAGGCGCAGCGGGCGGTGCGTGTAGTCCCGGACGAAGCGCTCCGCGACGTCGTCCAGCACCACGTCGGTGACGCGCAGTTCGAAGGCGCGCTTGAGCCGGGAGAGGAAGGAGACCAGCATGATCCCGGCGATGAAGCAGGCGCCGATCTTGACGCCGTCCGGCCGCTCGGCGATGTTGACTGCGGTGGTGTAGAGGAACACGGCGGCGATCACCGCGAAGCCGACCCGCCAGCCGTGCTGCCCGGCCTTGTGCGCGGCGATGGTGACGGCGATCGCGGCGGAGCTGATCAGCACCAGGACGCCGGTCGCGTACGCGCCGCCCTGGGCGTCCACGTTGGCGTCGAAGATCCAGGTGACCAGGAACGCGATCAGGGTGAGGACGATGACGGTCGGCCGTACGGCGCGGGCCCAGTGCGGCGCCATGCCGTAGCGGGGCAGGTAGCGCGGCATCAGGTTGAGCAGTCCGGCCATCGCGGAGGCGCCGGCGAACCAGAGGATGGCGATCGTGGACAGGTCGTAGATGCTGCCGAAGGTGCTGCCCAGGTACTCGTGGGCGATGAAGGCGAGTGCCCGCCCGTTGGCCTGTCCGCCGGGCTTGAACTGGTCGGCGGGGATCAGCAGCGTGGTGATGAAGCTGGTGGTGATCAGGAAGCAGCTCATGATCACGGCGGCGGTGGTGAGCAGCTTCCGCGCGCCGCGGATCCGGCCGGTGGGCTTCTCCTCGGTGTCGTCCGGGTCCCCCTCGATGTGCGGCATCACGGCGACGCCGGTCTCGAAGCCGGACAGGCCGAGCGCCAGCTTCGGGAAGACGGTCAGCGCGACGCCGATCATGGCGATCGCGTTGCCGTGCTCGACGGTCAGGGCGTCCGTCCAGTCGCTGAACACGTGCGGGGCCTTGAGCACGTGCCAGAGCCCGTTGCCCACCACCACGACGTTCAGGGTGAGGTACACCGCGACCAGCACCACGGCCAGGCCGATCGCCTCGCCGAAGCCCTTGAGGAAGACCCCGCCGAGCAGGGCGATCATGATCAGGGTCAGCATGACCTGCTTGCCGGTCAGCGCGCTGTGCAGGTGCGGGTTCTCCACCAGGTGGGCGGTAGCGTCGGCGGCGGAGAGGGTGATGGTGATCATGAAGTCGGTGGCGGCGAAGCCCAGCAGGGTGAGCACGAAGAGCTTGCCCTGCCAGAACGACAGCAGCCGTTCCAGCATCGCGATCGAGCCCTGGCCGTGCGGGCTCTCCTGGGCGACCCTCCGGTAGACGGGGAGCGCGCCGAGCAGGGTGACGAGGACCAGCACGATGGTCGCCAGCGGTGAGACCAGGCCGGCCGCGAGCGCGGCGATGCCGGGCTGGTAGCCGAGGGTGGAGAAGTAGTCGAGGCCGGTCAGGCACATGACCCGCCACCAGCGCTGGCCCTTCACGTGCGGTGCCTCGGCGTGCGGGCCGGGGTGCTGCTTGGCCATGTCGGCCAGGCCGTCCAGCATCCATGCCCGGAACCGTCCGCCGCTCGTCCGGGACGGCTCCCCCGGTTCGGCCGAACCCGACGACACCACGCGCACCCCTGTCCACAACTCGGCCGGGCCCGTACGGCCCGGCTCCCCGGTGGCCGCCGGACGGCGGGCCTGGTCAGGCTAGGGGACCGGTTCGCCGCCGCCCGGGATGCGTGCGGGCCGACACGCCAGGGTGCGCCCGTACGGCCCTCCCGGGTCGCGTACCGCGTCCGGCCGTGCCCGGGGCCCGGCGCGTTGGCCGGTGCGCGCCCTCCGGGACGGGTGAGGATGTCCGTCACATTGACGCACTAGGTTGACGCACCGGACCGGTGCGGGCCGGTCGACACATCTGCGAACCACAGGGAGGCCGCGGTGACGGTACCGAGTCGGCGGGGAATTCTGGGCCTGGGCCTGCTGGCGGCCGCCGCCACGTCCTGCGGCACCCGTGACGCGGACCCGGCGCCCGCCCGACGCGCCTCCGCCGACCGGCCGGCCGCCCCAGGCCCCGGCACGGGCTCGGACGGCAGCGCGGCGGGCGGCACGGGCCCGAGCGGCCCCGCCCAGGCCCGGCACACCGGGCCGGCGGACGGCCTGGCGCACGAGCAGTCCCTTCCCGGGACGCCCGGCTGGGAGATCACCGACCCCGGACCGGCCTCCGCCATCGAGGGCTTCGCCGACCGGGTCAGCGTCCTGCCCGGGGAGCCCTTCGGCCTGCACGTCTCCACCCCCGCCGCCGCCTTCACCGTCTCCGCCTACCGGATGGGCTGGTACGGCGGCGCCCGCGCCCGTCTGGTCTGGCGCCGCGAGCACGTCCCCGGCGCCGCACAGCCCGCGCCGCGGGTGGACCCGGTGACCCGCACCGTGCTGACCGGCTGGCAGCGCACCCTCTCCGTGGACACCGCCGGCTGGCCCGAGGGCGCCTACCTGCTGCGGCTGGACACCGAGGACGGCGTCGGCCACCGCTACGTTCCGCTGACCGTCCGCTCGGCCGCCACCGCCGGGAAGACCGTGATCATGAGCGCGCCGGCCACCTGGCAGGCCTACAACGAGTGGGGCGGCCACAGCCTCTACAACGGCCCGACCGGCGGACTGGCCACCCGTTCGCTCAAGGTCGTCTTCGACCGGCCGTACGACTACGACCACGGCGCCGGGCTGTTCCTGGTCTACGAGGCACCGCTGATCGCCCTCGCCGAGCGGCTGGGCCTGCCGCTCGCCTACACCACCGGCATCGACGTGGCGCGGGACCCGGGGCTGCTGGCCGGCGCGGCCTCGGTGGTGTCCCTGGGCCACGACGAGTACTGGTCCCCCGAGCAGCGCGCCGGGGTGGCCGCGGCCCGCGACGCCGGGACGAACCTGGCGGTCCTCGGTGCCAACTGCTGCTTCCGCCGGGTCCGCTTCGAGCCCACCGAGCTCGGCCCCGACCGCACCGTGGTCTGCTACAAGGACGCCTGGGCGCAGGACCCGGGCCACCAGGCGGGCGCCCCGGCGACCACCGACTTCCGGAGCGGCCCGGGCGCCGACCCGGAGAGCTCGCTGCTCGGCGTGATCTACGACGGCTACCCGGTGGACGCCCCGTACGTGGTCACCTCGCCCGGCCACTGGGCCTTCGAGGGGACGGGCGTCACGGCGGGGGCGTCCTTCCCGCACCTGGTCGGCGTCGAGTACGACCGGGTGAACACGGCCTTCCCCACCCCGCGCCCGATCGAGGTGATCGCGCACTCCCCCGTGGTCTGCGAGGGCCGCCGCTCCCACGCGGACACCGCGTACTACACCGTGCCGAGCGGCGCCGGGGTGTTCGCCTCCGGCACGATGCGCTGGGTCGAGACCCTGGACGCCAACGGCCCCGGCGGCGGCAAGGCCGACCACGGCATCGACGCGCGGGCCGGGGACCTGGTCCGCAAGGTCACCGAGAACGTCCTGCGCGCCTTCGCCGCCGGCCCGGCGGGCCGCACCCGCCCGGCCCAGGACAACCTCGCCGCCGTCTACGGCGGCGCGTAGCGGACCGGGCCGACCGGCGCGGACCGGCTGGGGCGGGGCTCGGCCGAACCGGCTGGTCACAGCCGGTACCGCATCGTGATCGAACGGCCTTTCGGCCGCCTGGCGGACCCACCGGCCGCGCCCCGAGCGACCCGCCCGCCGCAGGAGCCGCCGTACGCCCCGGATAGACTCCCCCGGTCCGATTCAGCGCAGCCGCCCGGGTACACCGACCGGTCGGCACTCGTGTCGACCGACAGGTCACGGGGGAAACAGAACATGGTCGAGGCCTCCTCGAAGGTCGTCGTGGTTGTCCCGACGTACAACGAGCGGGAGAACCTCCCGGTCCTCGCGGGCCTGCTCGCGGAGCTGCCGGTGCCCAACCTGCACCTGCTGGTGGTCGACGACAACTCGCCCGACGGCACCGGCGAGATCGCCGACAAGCTCGCCGCGGACTCCGACGGCACCGTCGGCGTGCTGCACCGCACCGAGAAGAACGGCCTCGGCCGCGCCTACCTGGCCGGCATGGCCCGCGCCCTCGACGAGGACGCCGACGTCGTGATCCAGATGGACGCCGACCTCTCGCACCCCTCCTCGGCGATACCCGAGATGGTGCGCACCCTGCTCACCGACGACACCGCCGTGGTGATCGGCTCCCGCTACGTGCCCGGCGGCTCGACCGCCGCCGAGTGGCCCTGGCACCGCAAGGCCCTGTCGGCCTGGGCCAACCTCTACGTCAACACCATCCTCGGCCTGGGCGTCCGGGACGCCACCGCCGGGTTCAAGGCCTGGCGCGCGACCACCCTGCGCGCCATCGACCTGCCGACCGTGCAGAGCAACGGCTACTCGTTCCAGGTCGAGATGAACTACCGGGTGGTCAAGCGGGGCATGACGATCCGCGAGGTGCCGATCCGCTTCGAGGAGCGGATCGAGGGCGCCTCCAAGATGAGCATGGGTGTGCAGGTCGAGTCCGCCCTCGCCCCCTGGAAGCTGCGCTTCAACCGCGACGACCAGGCCCGCTAGTCCGGCCGGCCGAAGGGCGGCAGGAGGGCCGCAGAAAGGCCGCAGAAGGGCCGGAACCGGCCGTCCGCCCGGGCAAACGGGTGCCGGGCGGGCCGATGGACGGTGTGAACGGCGGCTGCGGGGAAAGAAGGGCGACATGGCCCTTCTCCCGGAGTCACTCACGGCCCTGATCCGCCGCGGCGCCCGAGAGCCCTTCGTGGTCCAGACCGTCCGGGCCACCGTCGCGGCCACCATCGCCTACGCGGTCGCGACGCGGCTGAGCAGCGAGCCCGCCCCGCTCACCGCGCCGCTGACCGCCCTGCTGGTCGTCCAGGTCACCGTCTACTCGACACTCAAGACCAGCGTCCGCCGGGTCACCTCGGTGGTCGTCGGCGTGCTGATCGCGATCGGTTTCAGCGCCGTGGTCGGGCTCTCCTGGTGGAGCCTCGGACTGATCATCCTGGCCTCGTTGGTCGTCGGCCGGTTCGTCCGGGTCGAGGAGTTCGTCCAGGAGGTCGCGATCAGCGCGATGCTGATCCTGGGCGTCACCAAACTCGCCTCGCAGGCCTGGGACCGGGTGCTGGAGACGCTCATCGGCGCCTGCGTCGGCCTGCTGTTCAACCTGCTGTTCGCCCCGCCCGTCTGGGTGGACACCGCCGGGGAGTCGATCGAGGACCTGGCCCGGCGGGCCCGGCGGCTGCTGCAGGACATCGCCGAGGAGCTGGGCAGCCCCACCCCGGTCGCCCGGGCCGCCGAACGGCTGCACGAGGCCCGCCGGCTGGACCAGGCCATCGCCGAGGTGGACGCGGCGCTGCGGCAGGCCGAGGACAGCCTGCGGTTCAACCCCCGGATCAGCGAGGGGTTGCTGTCCCGGCTGGTGCTGCGCACCGGGCTGGACACCCTGGAGATCTGCGTCGTGGTGGTGCGGGTGCTGGCCCGCTCGCTGACCGACCTGGCCAAGCGGCGCACCCCCGGCGAGCGGCTCTTCCCGCCGGACGTCGCGGTGGGCCTGGAGGAGCTGTTGGAACACGTCGGCGGGGCGATGGTGAGCTTCGCGGTGCTGGTGACCACCCAGGTGAGCCGTGACGCCGAGGAGGCGGAGGGCCGGCTGGCCGCCGAACTCGCCGCCGCCTGGGCCTGCCGGGAGAACGTCGCCCAGGTGCTGCTGCGCAAGGTCCAGGAGCATCCGGAGGCCTGGCAGCTGCACGGCTCGATACTGGCCGAGGTGGACCGGATCCTGGACGAGCTGGACCTGGAGCACCGCGGCCGGCGGCTGATGGAGGAGCTGGACCGCGCCTCGGTGGCGAACCGGGAGCGGTTCGCGCGGTTCGCCGGGCTGCGCCGCTTCCTCCGCGGCGAGCGCCGACCGGGGCGGGGATCGGGACGGGGGCCCGGGCGGGGGCGGGGCCGGGAGCGGGGAACGACGGAGCGCCCGGCCGCGGAGGCCGGGCGCTGACCCGCTCCCGGGCGTCGCGGCATCAGTGCGCCGCGGCATCAAGTCGTCAGGACGTCAGGGCATCAGGGCATCAGCCAGGGCTGCTGCGGGAGCGGGTGCCCGGTCTCCAGGTAGGTCTTGAGGTTGGAGAGCACCGCCGACCAGCCCTGCTCGGCGTCCGCCCGTTCGGCCTCGTTTGCGAGGTCGCCGTGGGTGACGGTGAGCCGGGTGAGGTCGTGCCAGCCCTGCAGCTCGAAGATGACCCGGGAGGGCCCGCGCGGGCGCCGCTCCTCCGGCCCGGCCCAGGTGGTGACCAGCCGGTGCGGGCGGTCGGCGGTCTCGACGGTGCCGATGACGTCGGCGATCCCGGACCCGTCGGCGCGCTGGTGCTCCCAGGGCGCGCCGGGCAGCCAGGTCGAGACGTTGCGGTGACCCCAGTAGAGGCCGGACTCGTCGGCGTTGGTGAGCGCGTGCCAGACCCGCCCGGGGGTGGCGCGCAGGTAGACGACGGCGCGGTGGGTGCGGGCGGTCACCGGATCAGCCCCGGGCCGCGTCGAGCAGCGACCGGATGTCCAGCTTCCCCATCCGCAGCATCGCCGCCGTCACGCGGTCCGCCGCGGCCCGGTCCTCGCCGCCGACCAGGTCGAGCAGGACCTTCGGCGTGATCTGCCAGGAGAGGCCGAAGCGGTCCTTGAGCCAGCCGCACGGGCCGGGTTCGCCGCCGTCGGCGGTGAGCCCGGCCCACAGCCGGTCGACCTCCTGCTGGTCCTCGCACTCCACCTGCAGCGAGACCGCCTCGGTGAAGGTGAACACGGGCCCGCCGTTGAGGGCCACGTACTCCCGTCCGGCGAGCTCGAAGTCGACCGTCATGACCGAGCCGGCCGGGCCGGGCCCGGCCCGGCCGTGGCGGGTGACGCGGGTGATGCGGGAGTCGGGGAACAGCGAGGTGTAGAAGGTGGCGGCCTCTTCGGCCCGGTCGTCGAACCAGAGGAAGGTGCTGATCTTCTGCATGGGTCCGACGCTAGGGCAGGCCCTATCCGCGGGCTCCGACAGCGGGGCCGAGCCACGGCCGGGGGTCACCGGTTCGGCGCCCCCGGGCGTGGCCGGGCCGTCGGCCCGCGATCGTCGGAGACCCCTCAGTGCATCCAGCCCGCGTAGCGCCGGACGAACCGCTGGCCGGTGTGCGCGGTGACGACGACGTCGTAGCGGCCCTGCTTGTCCAGCGGCCAGGTCACGGAGGTCTGCTTGCCGGGCTTGACCCAGACGGTCTGCGCGCTGCCCGCGAAGTCGTTGGGCGCGGCGGTGAAGGCGACGTCGGTCATCCCGTCGTTGGCCAGTTGGAGGACGAGCTTCCCGTTGCCGCGCAGGTCGGCGGTGACGATCGGCACGCCGATGTCGTTCTGGCCCTCCCGGCCGCCCTGGCCGTCCCGTACGACGGTGCCGGCGAAGCGGCGGACGAAGCCGTCCGGGCCGTGGACGGTGAAGTCGTAGCGGCCGTCGGTGGCGGCGGCGTCCCAGACGTACCGGGCGGTGGCGCCGGGGGCGACAGTGTAGGGGGTGCCCGCGAAGGGGAGCAGGATGTTCGGGTAGACGGTGTACGGGAACGCCACCGAGCCGTCGTTGCTCATCGTGCAGGTGACCGCGCCGGTGGTGCGGTCCACCTCCGCTTCGGCCCACGGCTGGTACGGCAGCGGGCGGTGCGGGCGCTCGCCGCGCTCCTGGACGGGCATCGACTGGGCGCCGACGGCCGGCAGCACGACGCCGGGCAGCTTGGTGCCCGCGTCGGCCTTGGCCATCAGGGCCTTGGTGTCGGGCAGTTTCGGCAGCGAGTGGTCCGGGGCGGCGAAGTCGAAGCAGCTGGTGAGGTCGCCGCAGACGGCCCGGCGCCAGGCCGAGATGTTGGGCTCGGCCACGCCGGTGACCAGCTCCATGAAGCGCAGCACCGAGGTGTGGTCGAAGACCTGGGAGTCGACCCAGCCGCCGCGCGACCAGGGCGAGACGACCCAGAGCGGGACGCGGTTACCGAGGCCGATGGCCCGCCCCTGGGTGAACTCCTCGGGCGTGCCGGGCTCGGGGGTGGGCGGCACCATGTGGTCGAAGTAGCCGTCGTTCTCGTCGTACATGACCAGGAAGACGGTGTGCCGCCAGACGTCCGGGTTGGCCATCAGCGACTGCAGGGCCTGGTCGACCCAGTGCGCGCCGTAGGCCGGGCCGGCTTCCGGGTGCTCGGAGAACAGGTAGGGCGCGACCAGCCAGGAGACGGTCGGCAGGGTGCCGTCCTTGCAGTGGCGGTCGAAGTCGGTCGGGTCGAACTTGGTCATCGCGTTGACGTAGCGCGGGTCGTCGTGCGGGAACGCGTGGAACTGCTTGAAGTAGGAGAGCGCGTTGTCGTCGTAGTCGCCGGTGCGGTCGTCCTTGCTGGGGTTGTGGTAGACCCGCCAGCTGACGCCGGCGGCCTGGAGGCGCTCGGCGTAGGTGGTCCAGTCGGCGACCGGGTTGTCGGTGACCGGGGTGTTGTCGATCCACGGGCCGGTGGTGCCGTCGCGGCCGGGGCCGGAGGTGCCGGTCCACAGGTAGAGCCGGTTGGGGTCGGTGGGGCCGGCGAGCGAGGTGAAGTAGGCGTCGCAGACGGTGAACGCGTCGGCCAGGGCGTACTGGTAGGGGATGTCGTCCCGGGTGAAGTAGCCCATGGTGCGCTCGCCCTTGGCGGCGATCCACTTGTTCATCGCGCCGTTGTTGATGGCCTGGTGCCCGGTCGCCCAGTCGTGGGGGAGGCCGCCGGCGTTCTGCGCGTTGTACTTGGCGGTGTCCATCCGGTACGGCAGCATCGCGCCGCCGTCGCTGCGGCGGCTGTCGGGCTGGCGGAACACGTCGCCGCCGTCCGGGAACTGCAGCGCCTGCTTGTCACCGAAGCCGCGGACGCCGGCGAGGGTGCCGAAGTAGTGGTCGAAGGAACGGTTCTCCTGCATCAGGACGACGACGTGCCTGACGTCCTTGATGGTGCCGGTGAGCGGGGCACCGGTCGTGGCGCCGGGCGCGGGGGTGGGGGCGGCTTCGGCCGGGGCGGCTGCCAGGCCGGTCAGGGCGGTGGCACCGACCGCTGCGGTGGCGCCGACGAAGGTGCGGCGGGAGAGCTCGGGCATGACGGACTGGCCTCTCGGAGCTGGAGGTTCTCAGAGCTGGAAGGTGGCGACGGCCGCGGCGGTGTCGGAGGGCCACTCGTTGGCGGCGGCGTTCGGCTCGGGCTGCGGCCAGTCGGCGACCAGGGTGTGCGCCTCGACCAGCTTGAGCGGGCCGGCGTACTGGACGTAGTCGACGCGGTCCTGCGGCTCGGGCCGGTCGCCGCGCCGCTTGCGGGTGGGCGACCAGGTGGCGCCCGGGGCCTTCGCCGGGTCGCGGTACTCCTCGCGGAAGGTGTCGGTCAGTCCGGCGGCCTCCAGGGCCACGGTGACCGGCCAGGCGAGCGGGCCGGCGCCGTGGTGCGCGGCGGCGGTGGCGGCCGTCCAGTCCCGGTGGGAGGGCGAGGAGAGCGCACCGGCCAGGACGACCGGGGTGCGCCGGGCGATGTCCGCGCGCACGGCGGCGGCCAGCGCCTTGGCCTGCCTCGCCCGTAGCGAGCCGTTCTCGGCGGCCTCCGCCTGAGCGGCGGTGGCGCCGTCCTGGACGGCGTAGGGGCCGTAGCCCGCCTCGTCCAGGTGCGCGGCCCAGAAGCGGACGGTGCGACCGCCGGGCAGCCGGAGGGTGGCCGCGGCGGCGGGCAGGTCGGCCGTGGGCCCGGTGACGTCCGAGAGCGGGTGGCGGCTGAGGATGCCGATGCTGCCCGGGCTCTGGTAGGCGTACCAGCCGAGGGCGTCGGCCAGGGTCTTCGCCCGCTCCCCCGCCGTCTCCTGGAGGGCGAGCACGTCCAGGCCCTGGGCGAGGACCACGCGCAGTTGCTTCTCCAGCGCGTCGGTGTGGGACGCGCCCGCGTCGTGCAGGTTCCAGCTCGCGGCCTTGAGGCGCGGCGGGGCGGCCGGGTCCACGACCGGGACCAGGACGGTGACGGTGTCGGTGGCGCCCGTGCTGTCCTTCACCCCGACCACGACCACCTCGGGGTTGCGGCCGGGGGTGGCGGGAGCGGTGCCGCCGAGCGTGCCGTCGGCGCTGACGGAGGCCCAGGCCGGGCCGCTCAGCTTGCGGTAGGAGGCCGAGCCGGGGGCGTTTCCGGCCGGACGCGACCACAGCCCGCCGAGCCTGACCTGCACGGCGGCGCCGGGGGCGACGGGCGTGGCGGTGAAGGAGTCGACGGCGGCGTGCGGGCGCACCACGGCCGGCTTGGGGCGGAAGCCGAACGGGGCGGCCTGGGCGAGGATGCCGTAGCCGTCCTTGGCCAGGAGGTAGGCGGTGTACGGGCCGCCGGTCAGCGCGGAGGTGTCGAGCTGGACGTCGCCGGAGGTGCCCGGGACGTACTTCCACAGGAGCGAGCTGCCGTTGCCGGGCTGCCTGCTGCCGTCGTAGATGCCGACCCAGTTCTTGGCGTCGGGGGCGTCCGTGCTCCAGTGGAAGGTGAGCCGGTCGCCTTCGGTCGGGTCGGTGGATGCGGTGCGGGTCAGGGCGCTGCCTGCGGCCACGGTTGTCCTGTCCGCCGCCCCGGGGCCGGGACCGCCGGGGGACGGTTCCTCGGGGCCGGGTGCGGCTGGTCACGGAGGCTGGGAGGGGGAGGGCGCGCCGCAGCGGCTTGTACAGGACAGTTGGCTGTACAACTGCGGGCGCGCTCATTCATCCGAAACCCGGCGACCTGCGGATGAACGACGCATGACGGAGCGTCGGGCGGTACGGGAACTTCCGCGCACACACGACGAGGGCCGCGACGGATCGTCCGTCGCAGCCCTCCTGCGGCACTGCCGCCTCCGCTGCCGTGCACCCTCCCCCGGTCAGGCCAGGGTGAGGAACAGCTTCTCCAGCTCGGCCTCGCTCATCGGCGCGGCGTCCTCGTCGGCGGCGGCCATGCACTGGCGCATACCGCTCGCGACGATCTTGAACCCGGCCCGGTCCAGGGCGCGCGAGACGGCGGCGAGCTGCGTCACCACGTCCTTGCAGTCCCGGCCCGCCTCGATCATCGCGATCACTCCGGCCAACTGGCCCTGCGCGCGACGCAGCCGGTTCAGGACCGCGCCGACCGCCTCCTCGTCCACCTGCATGTCGGGGCCGCCTTTCACATCGACTGTCGATGGACAACTGTACCCGGTGGGGTATTCATTCCCGGGACCGGCGGCGGCCGGTGCGACGTGGGCGTCAGCGCCGGGCCAGACGCCGCTCGCCGCCCGCGCCGGTCGCGTACGGCAGCTCGTAGTGCGCGAACACGGCGGGTTCGTCCTCGGCCGGCAGGATGTCGTCGGTGCCGATCGCCGGAGCCTGCCTGACCTGGTTCTTCGAGTACGCCACCCGCACGTACTCCGGCCCCACCACCGCACCCTCCAACGGTACGAACACCAGGCGGCGGCGCCCGGCCCAGCCGACCGTCACGGTGGCGAAGAACGGCTCGTCGGTCGCGGTCTCCACGTACACCGACTCCAGCGAGCCGATCCGGTGGTCCTTCTCGTCGACCACGGCGTGGCCGCGCCACTCGCGGATGTCTGCCATTGCGATCACCACGGCCCGGACCTCCCGTCGCCCGACGTTCAGCTGCCCCCGGTCCTCCATCCTGCGCCGGGCGGGGCGGGGGCGCGCGCCGACGGGAGGCGGGGGCGGAGGGGGCGGAGGGGGCGGAGGGGGCCGGGGCGGAACGAAGCGGGGGCGGAGCCGGGACCGGAGGCGGGACCGGGAGCGGGCTCGGAGGCGGGGCTAGACGAAAGGGACATACGGGGGTGACCCGACCAACCGGCGGCAAGGCCATGACCTGGGCTTTAGGCTGTCCGCCAGCAAGGCCGTGAGCGCCGGACCGTGAACAGGTGAGCCACAAGTGGGTCATCCGACGTATGGACTCATGAAGGCGTTCCGAACGTGACGGGTTTGACAGGCAGAGGGGCGGCAGCCGTGGGATACGAGGACATGTGGGAGCCCGGCGGAGCCGCGACCGCGGCCGACCTGCGGCCCGACATCCCGCACCCGGCCCGGATGTACGACTACTACCTGGGCGGCAAGGACAACTTCCCCGCCGACCGGGCCGCCGCCGAGAAGGCGCTCGCCGCCAACCCCGAGTTCCGCTCCACCGCCCGCGCCAACCGGGGCTTCCTCACCCGCGCGGTGCGCTGCGTCGCCGACACGGGCACCGACCAGTTCCTCGACATCGGCACCGGCATCCCGACGGCCGGCAACACCCACGAGATCGCCCAGGCCGCCGACCCGGGCGCCCGCGTCGTCTACGTCGACAACGACCCGATCGTGCTGAGCCACGCCCGTGCCCTGATGGCCGGCGCGGGGCCCGGCCGGACCACCGTGATCCAGGCCGACCTTCGCCGCCCGGCCGACCTGCTGGACGCCGTCCGCGCCGCGGACCTACTCGACTTCTCCCGGCCGGTCGGCCTGGTCCTCGCGGCCGTCCTGCACTTCCTCCGGGACGAGGACGAGCCCTACCGGGCCGTCGCCACCCTGCTGGACGCACTGCCCTCCGGCAGCCACCTGGTCCTGTCCCACGGCACCGCCGACTTCATCCCGCGCGAGATCCGCGACCGCGTCACCGGCGTCTACGACAAGGCCACCGCACCGCTCGTCGGCCGCTCGCGCGAGGAGGTCCGCACCTTCTTCGACGGCCTCGACCTCCTCACCCCCGGCGTGGTCACCGTCCCCCTCTGGCGCCCGGACACCGCCCCCGCCCACGGCGCCGACCGCGTCAGCATGTACGGCGCGGTGGCCCGCAAACCCTGACCCCAGCCGCCGGGGCGCCCCGAGGGGTGCCTCAGCGGGGCTCGTTCAGGAAGTCGTCGACGAGTGTCGCGAAACGCTCGGGCTCCTCGGTCCACGGCCGGTGGCCGGAGTACGGCAGCACCTCCAGGCGGCTGTCCGGCAGGGCCGCCGCCACCGCGTGGGCCGGGGCGGTGCCGATCATGCCGTCGAAGGCGCCGGCCAGGACCAGCACGGGCGTCGGCACCGACCCGGGGGCGGCCGGCCGTTCCCCGTACGGCAGCCGGGAAAGGGCGTCGGCGGAGCCCGCGTAGAAGGCCTCGCGGTACCAGGGCAGCGTCGTGGCGTGCTCGGGACGGTGCTCGGCGAGGCGGCCGTCGGTCCAGGTGTGCCAGAAGAACGGCAGGATCCGCCGTTGCAGTCCGGCGAGTTCGGCGCCGGTCGCGCGGCCTTCGGCCAGCAGGCGTTCGGCCTCGGCGGCGTCGGGGTACCAGGGTTCGTCGCGGCGCCCGGCCCGGATCGCGGCCAGTTCGTCCTCGTCCGGCCGCCGCCCGGCCCGGCCGACCGGGGTGACCAGGACGGCGCGCCGCACCCGCGCGGGGTGGGCGGCCTCGTACTCCTGGACGGTCAGGCAGCCGGCCGAGTGGCCGAGCAGGTCGAGGCGTTCGAGACCGAGGTGGCGGCGCAACTCCTCGACGTCGCGGGCCTGCCGGACGAAGGAGACGGTGGAGCGGTCCTCCGGCACGGCGGAACGGCCGGTGGCCCGTGGATGGAGCAGGACCAGTCGGCGGCGGTCGGCGAGAGGGCCGAGGCCGCCCAGGTAGCCGGCGTCCGAACCCGGCCCTCCGGGCAGCACCACCAACGGCTCGCCCCCGCCCGCGAGTTCGTAGGCGATCCGGGACCCGTCGAAGGAGCGGAAGCTCTGCATGCGGCAAACGATCACACGTCCGGGCCGGCCGGCGCCACCGCGTTCCGCCTGGTGGTCGGAGTGCCCCCGGTGATCGGCGCGGCCCGCGGAGGGAGCGGGGCCCGGGTGGATCTCCCGGCCGGGGCGAGGAGTTCGGGGTCGACGGGTTCTCCGCTCGCCCCGGCCCGCCGTCGACCCCGGCGGCTTCCGGTCGTCACGCCGGGGCGGCCGGGCCCCGGGATCGGTGGCGGTCGATCGGAATCGGCACGACCGGACGGCGGGCTCGCGAATCAGTCGGCCGGGAAAGCCGGTTGGCGCGCGATTCGCCGGATCGTGGGCGAATTGAACGGCCCGCCGGGAATTCCCGCTCCGGGCACACACCTCGGCGCGCGCACCCGGAACGGGGGCGTCCGAAAACGTCAGAGGCCGACCTGGATCTCGGCGCGGTGACGGATGTACTCGTCGGGGTGCGAGCGGGCGATGGCGACCGCCGCCTCGACCAGCCCGTGCAGCTCCGCCGGGTAGGCGCGCGGCACCAGCGGCAGGCCGGGGAGGATGCAGCGGCGCACATCCAGGTCCGCGTTGGCGACGAACTCCCGGAGCGCCGTCTCGTACCAGGTGTCGCGGATGCTCCCGCCCTCGTCGGCGGCGGCGCCGTTGCGGCCGTCCCCGACCGACAGGGCCGTCCAGTACCAGGCCCGCGCGGCACCGGCCCGCTCCGGATCGGTGCCGGTGCGCAGGTAGCCGAGCAGGGCGAGGCGGACTCTGCGCTGCCCGAAGGCGAGCAGGGCGGGCTCCACGAAGCGCCGGTTGAAGCTCGGGTTGGGGTCGTGGACCGCCGCCTCCAGCAGCGCCTCGAAGTACTCCTCGGGCAGGTCGGACCGTCCGGCGACCGCCTTGTGGACCTCCCATCGGGCCGCGCCCTGGTAGTCGGCGCCGGGCGCGACCTCGGTCCCGAGCAGGCGGAGCAGGCGCGCGAGCCTCAGGTCGAACGTCTGCGATTCGTCCCCCGTGCGCCCGGGCAACGGCTGGAGAATCCGCACCTCGCCGGCCGTGTCCTTGGATTCCACGAACATCCTCCTCATTCTGAGTCATCGGCAGACTACTCGCTGATACGTCAGTTCGGAGGTCGTTTTCGGCCAGGCCGGGAATCCGATCGGTTTCCGCCGTGGGGTTTTGACGGTTGCTCAGCCCGTAATCGGCTCGAACGGCGCCGGTCCGGCAAGTCCGACGGGCCCGGCCGGTACGGGAATCGCGTCGGAATCAGCCCCGCCGGTGCGGGCCCGTCGCGCCGGGGTCAGGACGGGCGGCCGGGCGGCACCAGACCGGACTGGTAGGCGATCGCCACGAGTTGGGCGCGGTCGCGGGCGTCGAGCTTGGACATCGCCCGGTGCACGTGGGTGCGCACGGTGAAGGGGCTGACGAACATCCGCTCGGCGATCTCCTCGTTGGTCAGACCAGTGGCGGCCATCGACATCACCTCGCGCTCGCGGGCGGTCAGGACGGCGAGCCGCTCGCTCACCGGACCGGCGGAGCCCGGGTCGGGCTGGGCCAGGAACTGGTCGATCACCGCCCGGGTCGCGGCCGGCGAGAGCAGGGCCTCCCCGGCCGCGACGGTGCGGACGGCGGCGAGCAGTTCCTTCGGGTCGGCGCCCTTGCCGAGGAAGCCGCCGGCGCCCGCGCGCAGCGCCTGGCCCACGTACTCGTCGATCTCGAAGGTGGTGAGGATGAGCACCCGGGTGCCGGACAGCTCCTCGTCGCCGCAGATCTCGGCGGTGGCGCCGAGGCCGTCGGCGCCGGGCATCCGGATGTCCATCAGGACGATGTCGGGCTTGGTGGCGCGGACGAGTTCGACGGCCTCGCGGCCGTCGGCGGCCTCGCCGACCACCTCCATGTCCTCCTCCGCGTCGATCAGCATACGGAAGGCGCCCCGCAGGAGGGCCTGGTCGTCGGCGAGCAGTACCCGGATCGTCATGCGTGGTCCCTGTCCTGTCCTTCGGATGCGTGCGCGTCGGCGGCCCGCGCGGGCGATGCGGTACGGGCGGGCGGTGAGGTACGCGCGGGCGACGCGGTACGGGCGGGCGGTGCGGCGGGGCCCTCGTCGCGGGCGCCGGTGCGCAGCGGCAGCTCGGCGGTGACCAGGAAGCCGCCGTCGGGCCGCCGGTCGGCGCTGAGCCGACCGCCGACCGCGCCGGCCCGCTCCCGCATGCCGATCAGCCCGAAGCCGCCCTCCCCCGGGGCGGGCTGGGGCAGCAGCGCGGCGCGGGCGCGGCCGGTCGCGGTCGGGCGCCCGTTGGCGACGCTGACCGAGACCCGGCTGCCGCTGTAGGCGAGGGTGATGTCCGCGTCGGCGCCGTGGGCGTGCTTGGCGACGTTGGTCAGCGACTCCTGGACGATCCGGAAGGCGGTGAGGTCGACGCCGGGTGACAGCGGCCTGGCCTCGCCCTCGACGGTCAGCCGGACCGGCAGGCCGGCCCGCTCGAAGGAGCCGATCAGCTCGGGCAGCCGGTCGAGGCCCGGGGTGGGTTCGAGCGGCGCCGGCTCCTCGGCCCGGCGCAGCAGGCCGACGGTGGCGCGCAGTTCCTGGAGGGCCGAGCCGGTGGCGTCGGTGATGTGGCTGAGCACCTCGCGGGCCTGGACGGGGTGGCTGTCCATGAGGTGGACGGCGATGCCGGCCTGGGCGTTGGCGAGGGCGATGTGGTGGGCGACCACGTCGTGCAGGTCGCGGGCGATCCGGATCCGTTCGTCGGCGACCCGGCGGCGGGCCTCCTCCTCGCGGGTGCGTTCGGCGCGTTCGGCGCGCTCCTCGATGGCCGCGAGGTTGGCGCGGCGGTTGCGGATGGAGTCGCCGAGGGCGCCGGGCAGCAGGGCCCAGGCGAGGACGCTGATCCGTTCGCCGACCGGGCCGCCGGGGCCGAACAGCAGCGATATCCCGGTGAGCAGGACGGCGGTGGTGATCGAGGCGCGCAGCGCGGTGGCGCGGTCGGTGCGGACGGCGAGGAAGTAGAGGGCGAGCAGCAGCGGGGTGGCGAGGGTGGGGGTGAGCCGGGGGCTGGCCCAGGCGAGCAGCATGGTGCAGGCCAGGGTGACGGCGACCACCGCGCGCGGGTAGCGGCGGTGGGCGAACACGGCGACGGCGGAGAGCATCGCGATGACGCCGGTGGCCGGGTCGGGCAGGGTGAGGCGGCCGCCGGTCTGGTCGATGGTGGCGCCGAGGGCGGTGACCGTGATCACGGCCGTGCCGCCGACGGTGTCGAGCAGCCGGGGATGGTCACGGCGCAGGCGCTTCCAGGTGTCGCTCATTGGTCGTGCTCTCCGGGTCGGGGTGACCTGGCCGCGCCCTCGCCGGGCCGCCAGTTCGTGCCGCGCCGCGTCCGGGTGGGCGCGGCGGGCCGGGTCGGGGCCTCCGCGCGGGCGGCGGCCCCGACAGCAACGGTAACGGTAGGGGCTCGAACCGGTGTCCGAGCCGACCGGGTGCCGGGCCGGGGCGGGCCCTGTCGAAGGCCCGCCCCGGGTCCGGTCCGCCTGCCTGCTCGTCCGTCCGTCCGTCCGTCCGGACGCAGCGTGGCGCGGCGCGGACGGACGGGGGTGGGGGTCGGCCCCTCCTAGACGGTCACGGACTCCCGGGCCGGGTCGGGCTCGGGGGCGGGCGACTGGAGCTTGCTGCCCTCGACGTCCACGTCCGGCACCAGCCGGTCGAGCCAGCGCGGCATCCACCAGGCACGGCGGCCGAGCAGGGCGAGGACGGCCGGGACGATGGCCATCCGGACCACGAAGGCGTCGAAGGCGACGGCCGCGGCGAGGCCCAGGCCCATCATCTTGATCATCGGCTCGCTCATCCCGATGAAGCCCGCGAAGACGGCGATCATGATGAAGGCGGCGGCGGTGACCACCCGGGCGTTGTGCCGGAACCCGGTGACGATCGCCTGGTCCGGCTGCTCGCCGTGGACGAAGCCCTCACGGATGCGGGTGACCAGGAACACCTCGTAGTCCATCGCGAGGCCGAACACCACGCCGATCATGAAGATCGGCATCATGCTCATCACCGGGCCGGTCTGCTCCACGCCGATCAGGTGGGCCAGCCAGCCCCACTGGAAGACCGCGACCACGGCGCCGAGGGCGGCGGCCACCGAGAGCAGGAAGCCGAGCGCCGCCTTCAGCGGGACGAGGACGGAGCGGAAGACCACCAGCAGCAGCAGGACGGCGAGGCCGACGACCACGACGAGGTAGGGCAGCAGCGCGTCCGAGAGCTTCTGCGAGACGTCGATGTTCATCGCCGTCGCACCGCTGACCAGGACCGTCGCGCCGGTGGCCGACTTCAGCGCGGCCGCGTCGCCGCGGATGGCGTGCACGATGCTCTTGGTCTCGGCCTCGCTCGGGCCGGTGGCCGGTATCGCATTGACCAGGGCCGTGTCGCCGGCCGGGTTGAACATCGGCGGCGTCACGGTGACGACGCCCGGCAGCGCGGCGACCTTCTGGGAGACGGCGTTCGCCGCGGCCTTCGGGTCGGCGACACCCTTGACGTCCACCAGGACGGTCAGCGGGCCGTTGAAGCCGGGGCCGAAGCCCTCGGAGAGCAGGTCGTAGGCGCGCCGCTGGGTGGTGGAGGTAGGCTTGGCCTCGTCGCCCGGCAGGCCGAGCCGCAGGTCGAGCGCGGGGGCCGCGAGCACGCCGAGGCCGATCACACCGCCGAGCAGCACCGCGAGCGGGCGGCGCAGCACGAACCGGGCCCAGCGGGCGCCGCCGTTCTCCTTCGCCGACGCCGGCACGCCCGCGCCGCGGGCCTTGCGGACCTTGCGCGGCAGCACCTTGCG
Organism: Kitasatospora sp. NPDC056446; assembly: GCF_042796115.1. NCBI lineage: Bacteria > Bacillati > Actinomycetota > Actinomycetes > Kitasatosporales > Streptomycetaceae > Kitasatospora > Kitasatospora sp. NPDC056446. The sequence goes on from NZ_JBHTRF010000012.1 coordinate 149,657, forward strand.
GCCCAGGAAGCCGAGCAGCGCGGGGACCAGGGTGAGCGCGACCAGCACCGCGACGACGACCGTCCCGGCGGCGGCCATGCCCATCTTGGCCAGGATCGGGATGCCGACCACGGAGAGCCCGGCGAGGGCGATCACCACGGTGAGCCCGGCGAACACCACCGCGGACCCGGCGGTGCCGACGGCCCGGCCGGCCGCCTCCTCGGGTGTCCGGCCCTCGGTGAGCTCGGCCCGGTAGCGGGAGACGATGAACACCGCGTAGTCGATGCCGACCGCGAGGCCGAGCATCATGGCGAGCGTGCCGGTGGTGGTGGACAGGCCGAGCGTGCTGCCGAGCGCGGCGATCAGTGCCATGCCGAGGCCGACGCCGACGATCGCGGTGAGCAGCGGCAGGCCGGCGGCGACCAGCGAGCCGAAGGTGATCACCAGGACGACGGCGGACAGCGCCATGCCGATCGCCTCGCTGCTGCCGCCGGCCTCGCCCTTGGCCATCAGCGCGTTGCCGCCGATCTCGACCTTGAGCCCGGCGTCCCGGCCGTGCTGGGCGGCCTGCTCCAGGGCCGAGGTGGCGCCCTTGGAGAGCTCACCGGCCTTGGCGGAGTAGCTGACGGTCGCGTACGCGGTGGTGCCGTCCTTGGAGACGGTGCCGGCCTTGAACGGGCTGACCGCGCCGGTGACCTGCTCGGCGTGGGCGAGTTCGTCGACCGTCTTGTCGACCGCCTGCTGGTTGGGCGCGGCGGTGATCTTCTGCCCGGAGGGTGCGACGAACACCAGGCGGGCCGAGGCTCCGTCGGCGTGGCCGCCGGGGAAGCGCTCGTTCATGAGGTCGAAGGCCTTCTGCGCTTCCGTACCGGGCATCGCGAAGCCGTCGTCGGGGGCGGCGGGCGCCTTGGCTGCCAGGACTCCGCAGACCGCCAGCACGGCGACCCAGAGCAAGGTCACCAGCCGGCGCCGGAGGAAGGCCCATCGGCCCAGACGGTAGAGGAACGTGGCCACGGGAGAGCGGACTCCTTCGGATGCGGTGCTGCGTACGGGAGGCGCTGCGGCCGGGCCCTTCCCCCTCGGGACGCGGCCCCCGCAGCATGACCAATCCTTGGCCGCCGACCCCTGCTCCGTCGTCGTCTGTGGGCAGGCCGTTCGCGTACTGCGGACGCAGTACGGCCGTCCCCCGTAGGGAGGAGCGCACGCCCTGCGTCGGGAGTAGGCCTCCTACCTGCGGAGTAAGCATCCCGGTCACCCGTGCGGGCGGCGACGACGGGCCGCGACCCGGCCGGGCGAAGTAGCGTGATGTGCCTGGCCCGACCGCGTTCGGTGCGGTTCGGGCGGATCCGATCCGATCCGTGCTGCTCGCGCAGCCCGCCGCCGGAGGTGCCCCATGGGCGTTCCAGCCGCCCGCATCGTGTTCGACGAGAGCGACCGCGCGGCCGTCGCCGAAGCGGTGACCGAGATGCTCACCACCGGGGCCCTCACCCTCGGTCCGTGGACCGAGCGCTTCGAGCAGGCCTTCGCCGCCGAGCACGGCGCCTCGCACGCGGTCGCGGTGAGCAGCGGCACCGCGGCGCTGGAGGTGGTGCTGCGCAGCCTCGACGTCCGGGGCCGCGACGTGGTCGTGCCCGCCGTGAGCTTCTACGCCACCGCCGGGGCGGTGGTGCACGCGGGCGGGCGCCCGGTGTTCGCCGACGTCGACCCGGCCACCCTCGCGCTCTCCCCCGAGACCCTCGCGGAGGCCCTCACCCCGGACACCGCCGCGGTCGTCCTGGTCCACATCGGCGGGCTGGTCACCCCCCGGGTCGACGCCCTGCGCGCGCTCTGCGACCGGCACGGCGTCCCGCTGGTCGAGGACGCCGCGCACGCCCACGGCAGCAGCCACGACGGGCGGGCCGCCGGCACCTTCGGGGTGGCCGGGGCCTTCTCCTTCTACCCGACCAAGGTCACCACCAGCGGCGAGGGCGGCATGATCCTCACCGAGTCGCCGGAGCTGCGTGACGAGGCCCGGATCTACCGCGACCAGGGCAAGGGCTCCTTCACCACCAACCACCACGTGCTGCTCGGCTACTCCTGGCGGATGAGCGAGCTCCACGCGGCGGTCGGCGCGGTGCACCTGCGCCGGCTGAAGGAGTTCATCGAGACCCGCCGGGCCGTCGCCCGCCGCTACGACGAGGCGCTGGCCGGGCTGGACGGCCTGGAGCCGGTGCTCGAACCGCCCGGCTGCCGCGGCAACTACTACAAGTACGTGGCGCTGCTGCCGCCCGGCACCGACCGTGCGGCGTTCAAGCGCGCGGTCGCCGAGGAGTACGGCGTGCGGCTGTCCGGTGAGGTGTACGACCTGCCGCTGCACCTCCAGCCCGTCCTCGCCCCGTACCGGCGCGGGCCGCTGCCGGTGGCCGAGGACGTCTGCGCCCGGCAGGTCTGCCTGCCCGTGCACTCCGACATGACGCAGGACGAGACGGAGCAGGTCGTCGAGGCCGTCTCGGCGGTGCTCCGGCGGCCGGCCGGATAGCCGGGAGCCCGGACAGCCGGGACGAGGCAGCCCGACGACCCGACAGCGGGAACAGAGCGAAAGGGAGCAAGAACGTGCGGATAGCCGTCACCGGGGGATGCGGATTCATCGGCTCACACGTCGTGGACCACCTGATCGCGGCGGGCCACGAGGTCCTCGCGGTCGACAGCACCGACAAGTACCTCAACCCCGACGCCGAGCACGCGCGGATCGACATCCTCGACCTCGCGGCGCTGACCTCCGCGCTGGCGGGCAGCGAGGTCGTCTACCACCTCGCGGCGATGGCCGACGTCGAGCAGGTCTCCGCCGACCCGGTCCGCGCCGTGCGGACCAACATCGACGGCACCGAGGCCGTCCTGGAGGCCGCCCGGCGCAGCGGCCTCAGCCGGACCGTCCTGGCCAGCACCGTCTGGGTCTACGGCGCCGCCCTCGCCGACAGCCGGCTCGACGGCGAGGAGGAGGAACTGGACGAGCACGTGCCGATCGAGCTGGAGCACAGCGGGCACCTGTACGTGGCCACCAAGCTCGCCGCCGAGATGCTCGTGCACAGCTACCGCGAGCTGTACGGGCAGCACTTCACCATCCTGCGCTACGGCATCCCGTACGGGCCCCGGATGCGCGACGAACTGGTCGTCGCCCGCTTCGTCCAGGCCGCGCTGGCCGGGCGGCCGATCACCATCGCCGGGGACGGCCGGCAGAGCCGCAACTTCGTCTACGTCGAGGACCTCGCCGACGCCCACGTCCGGGCCCTCTCCCCCGCCGCCGAGGACCAGACCTTCGCCCTGGAGGGGGCCACCGCCGTCTCGGTGCGCGACATCGCCGACACCGTCGACGAACTGCTCGGACCGGTCAGCATCGAGCACGTCGACGGCCGCAAGGCCGACTACGCGGGGCGGCGGATCTCCTCCGCGCAGGCCAAGCGGCTGCTGGGCTGGTCGCCGAGGACCCACTTCGCGGACGGCGTGCGGCGCTACGCCGACTGGTACCGGGCCGCCACCGCGTCCACCGCCCCCTGACCGGGCCGCCCGATGCCGCACGCCCTGCTGGTCTCCGGCTCGCTCGGCCAGGGCCACGACGTGATGGCCCAGGCCTGCGCCGACACCCTGCGGGAACGCGGCTGGACCACCGACACCGTCGACGCGATGGCCCTGCTCGGCGAACGCTCGGGCGCGGCCGGGGAGGCGGTCTTCCGGCGGCTGCTCGGCCTGCCCGGGGTGTACGACGCCTTCCACTTCTCGGCCCTGCGGCCCGGCGCGCGGATCGCGCTGCTCGCCGACGCGGCGGCCCGGAGCCGGCTCGTCCCGGCGCTGCGCGCGCTGGTCGAGGCGCAGCGGCCGCAGCTGGTGGTGTCGGTGTTCGCCACCGCGAGCTCGGCGGTGAACCGGCTGCAGGAGTGGGGCCGGGGGCGGGCGTTCCGGCACTTCGTGTTCTGCACCGACGTGACGCCGCACCGGCTGTGGGTGCAGGACGGGACGGACCTGTTCCTGGTCACCTCGGAGGTCGCCGCCGCCGCCGTCCGGCGCTACCGCCCGGAGGCGGACACCGTCGTCCTGCCCGCGCCGCTGCGCCGGCCGTTCTACCACCCGCCCGGGCGGGGCGCGGCGCGGGCCGGGCTGGACGTGCCGGAGGACGCCGCGTGCGTCCTGCTGATGTCGGGGTCCTGGGGGCTCGGGCCGCTCGCCCGCACCGCCGCCTCGCTCGCGGCGGCCGGACCGCACGTACTCGCCGTGGCCGGGCGCAACCGGGAGCTGGAGCGCCGTCTGCGGGAGGCCGCGCGCCGGGAGCCGCGGCTGCACCCCTTCGGCTACACCGACCGGATCCCCGCGCTGATGGCCGCCGCCGACCTCGTCGTCACCAGCTCCGGCGACACCTGCAGCGAGGCCCGCGCGCTCGGCCGGCGGCTGCTGCTGCTCGACGTCGTCCAGGGGCACGGGCGCGACAACCTCCAGCACGAACTCGAACTCGGCCACGCCGACGTCGCCTCCGCGCGCCCGGCCGAGGTCGTCCGCAACGCCCTGGCGGCGCTCGCCCGACCCGCGCCCGAGCCGTCCGCCGGCGCGACGCCGCAGGCCTGGCAGGAGGGGTTCGGCGCCGCGCTGCGACGGGTCGGGCTGGCGTAGGGCGGCTCGTCCGGATCCCGCCGGACCCCTCCGAATGCCGCCGGACCTCTCCGGATGCCGCCGGGTCGCGCCCCGGGCCATACCCGCCCCTTATCCGTTCTATACGGATCCTTTACACTCGGCGGCGCCCCGTGGCGCCGCTCTCCCCGGGGAATCCCGACCTCGTGAAGGATCCGACACCTTGACGCACGACTCGTTCCGGCCGTCCCCGGCCCGGACACTCCCTCCCCGGACACCCGCCAACCGGCTCGTCCGAGCCGCCGCCCTGCTGTTCGTGCCGCCGGTCGCCGCGGTCTGGCTCTGGCGCTCCCGCCGTCTCCCCAAGGCCGCCAAGGTGGCGCTGACCGTCTTCTGCGTCCTCGGCACGTTCTACTGGATAGGCGTGCTGACCGGGCCGCCGAAGAAGGACCAGCCGGTCGCGGCGCCCGCGGCGACCCCGACGACGGCGGCGACGACCACCCCGGCCGCCGCACCCGCCCCGGCCGAGACCCCGGCCCCGACCGCCACGCCGGTGGCGACCGGGACCCCGCACCCGATCGTCATGCCCGAGGTCGGCGGACGCACGGCCGCCGATGCCCGCACCCTGCTGCTCGTCGCGGGCATCGCGACCGACCGGGTCCACGAGGTCAGCCGCTACCAGGACCTCCCGCTCCCCGCCGAGCACGCGGCCTGGACGGCCTGCGCGACCGAACTGCCGCCGGGCAGCCCGCTGAGCCCCGCCACCGAGACCACGCTGCGGCTGGTACGACCGGGTGCCACCTGCCCTGCCGACGGGCAGCAGGCGCTCTACGCCGACGAGCGCAACGACCCGGCGAGCCCGACCCACCAGGGCGCCTCCACCGGCACGGGAACCGGCGCCGGCACGGGTGGAACCGGCGGCGGGAGCACCGGCTCGACCGGCGGCGGCACGTCCGGAGGGAGCTCCGGGACGACGACCGGCGGGACCTCGGGCGGTTCCTCGGGCGGTGCGTCCGGCGGCGAGGGCGGCAGTGGGGGCGGCAGCGCCTACTACAAGAACTGCACCGAGGTGAAGGCCGCCGGCAAGGCCCCGCTGCACCGGGGCGACCCCGGGTACCGGGCCGGCCTGGACCGCGACAACGACGGCGTCGCCTGCGAGCGCTGACCCCCCGCGAACGGAACGCCCCGCTCCACCGCCGACGGTGGAGCGGGGCGTTCCGCGTTCTGCCGGGCCTCGCCCCGGCCTCGCGTGGGCCTCGCCTGGGCCCGACCGCAGCGACCGGTTCAGGGCGGCACCGCGTGGTCGCGCAGCGGCCCGAGGGTGAGCCCGTGGTCACGGCAGTGGGCGGCGATCAGGGGCAGGGCCGCGAGGGTGGCGCGCCAGGAGTCCGGGGCGGAGGTGCAGTCGGAGTCGTGGAGGAGGAGGGTCGCGCCGCCGGTGAGGCCGGGCCGGGCGGTCGCGTAGACGGAGGCGCCGGTGGCCTGCGCCGTCCAGTCCCGACCCCAGGCGGTCCACAGCACGGTGCGCAGGCCGAGGCGGCGGGCGGCCAGGGCCGGGCCGGCGGTCAGGACGCCGTACGGCGGGCGGTACCAGAGCGGGCGGGCGCCGCACAGCGCGGTGACCGCCTCGGTGGCCCGGCGCAGTTCGCGCAGGTCGCGGGCGGGGGCCGGGTACCACTGCTGCCGGTGGTGCCAGCCGTGGACGGCGACCTCGTGGCCGCGCCGCACCAGCTCGCGGCCCAGCCCGGGGGCGCGTTCCAGCATCGCGCCGAGCAGGAAGAAGGTGGCCCGGGCGCCGAGCCCGTCCAGCGCGTCCAGCACGTACGGGGTGCTGCGCGGGTCGGGGCCGTCGTCGAAGGTCAGGGCGATGTGGCCCGGGGCGGTGCCGTGCCCGGCGGTGCGCCGGGCCAGGGTCCGGCGCAGCGGCGGCAGGCGGACGGCGGCCGGGGCGAGGTGCAGCAGTTCCACGGCGGCTGCGGCGGCGAGGACCCGGCCCGCGGTCGCCGCCCGGGCCCGGGCCGTCGTGCGGGACCGGGCCGTCGTGCGGGACCCGGCGGACACCGACAGCTCGGCGGACACCGGCGGCTCGGCGGACACCCGGGGTTCGGTCGTCACCCCGGGCTCATCCGAAGCGCGAGGCCATCCGGCGGAACACCCCTGGCGCGACGCCGTGGATGCGGGCCGGGAAGCCGAGCCAGTGCGGCACGTAGAGGCGGTCGCGTTCGGTGGTGATGGTCGCGACCACGGTGTCCGCGACCCGCTCCGCCGTGACGGGGCGCGGCCGGTCGCGCTGGTACGGGGTGCCGCGCCGGTCGAAGAACGGGGTGTCCACCGCGCCCGGGAGCACCAGGCGCACCCCGACCCCCGTACCGCGCAGCTCGTACCAGAGGCTCTCGGCGAACATCGCCAGCCCGGCCTTGGTGGCCGAGTAGCCCGACTCGTCGCGCACGCCGACCTGGCCGGCGATCGAGCCCAGCAGCACGATCCGGCCGTGGCGGCGCTCCAGCATGCCGGGCAGGAGCAGGCGGACCAGGCGCAGCGGGGCGGCGAGGTTGACCTCGATCATCCGGTCCAGGGTGTCGGAGGGGGTGGTCGCGTACGGGCCGCGCCAGCCGAGGCCGGCGCTCGCGACCAGGGCGTCCACCCGGCCGGTCTCGGCCAGGGCGGCCTCGGCGAGGCGGCGCGGGCCGTCCGGCTTGCTCAGGTCCTCGGGCAGGGCCAGGCCGCCGGTGCGGTCGGCGGCCTCGTCGAGGCGGGCCCGGTCGGTGCCGGAGAGCAGGGTGTGCCAGCCCGCCCCGGCCAGGCGGGTGGCGGTGGCGAGGCCGATGCCGGAGGAGGCGCCGGTGATCAGGGCGACCGGGCGACCGGTCGGCGCCCGCCGGGATCGGGGGTGGGGTTCCCATCGGGGGTCCTCCGCCATCGCGCACCTGCCGATCCGTGGCCGTATTGCCGTCCGTTTTGTCCGGCAAGTCACCTTCGCATGACGGGACCGTCCGGGCTACCCCGGCGGAACGGCCGGCTCGGCCTCCGCACCGGTCCGCGGGGCCGCCCGCTCGGCCGCCCCGCCCTCCAACTCGCCGAACCGGGAGAGCAGGAAGGTGCCGCCCACCGCGACCGCGAAGCCCGACAGCGCGCACCACTCCAGCCCCGGGCGGGCGGCATCACCGAGCGCCGCCACCCCGACCAGGGCCGGGCCGAAGGTCTCGGCCACCGTCCCGGCGGCGGTCGCGGCCGTCACCGTGCCGCGCTGGAGGGCCAGCGCGTAGGCGAGGTAGCCGCCGAGGCCGCCGACGGCCAGGGCGTAGGCGGCCGGGTCGGTGAGGATCGCGGCGGGGCCGGACGGGTCCAGGACGCGCACCGCGAGGCTGGTCACCCCGAAGCCGACCCCGGCCAGGAGCCCCAGCCCGGCGGCGGCCGCGGTGCCCTCCCGGCGGACCAGGACGAGGGTGGCGAGCAGCATCACGACGGTGGTGGCCAGCAACGCCCAGTGGAACGCGGCCGGGGCGTGGTTCCGGCCCTCCTTCCCGGAGCCGAGCGCGAGCAGCGACAGGCCGACGACCACGGCGAGGATGCCCGCGACGTCCGCCCGGTGCAGGCGCGCGCCCAGCAGCCAGACGGCGGCCAGGGCGGTGACGGCCAGGCTGGCGTTGGTGACGGCCTGGACCAGGAAGAGGGGGAGGCTGCGCAGGGCGACGATGCTCAGCACGAAGCCGGCGATGTCCAGCAGGGTGCCGGCCACGAACTGCCAGGACCGCGCCAGCGCGGCCAGCAGGCCCGCCCGCACCCGGTCGGCGCGCGGGGCCGACCGCGCCCCGCGCGCCTGGAACACCGCCCCGAAGCCGAAGCAGACGGTCGCGACCAGCGCGGTGGTGAGTCCCAGCAGCATGCTTCTCCCAGCCTCGCGGGGCAGCATCGTCCTCCACCAGTCTGTGCCCGGGGGGACGGGGGCGCACGGGTGGGGCGGGGCGGGCGGCGGGCGGGAGGCGGGAGGCGGGAGGCGGGAGGCGGGAGGCGGGAGGCGGGAGGCGGGAGGCTGCGGCCGACGGTCATGCCCCCGGCCGGGTTCCCGGGCTCGCCGGTGAGCGGGGCGCCGCCGGCCCGGTCGGTGTCGGGCCCGGGTGCAGCGGATCCGGCGGGCGAGGAACTCGCCGTCGCGGTCGAGGTCCCGCAGGACGGCGCCGACGGCGACCACGGGTCACGGTCGGAGGGCCACCGCCGCGTACGCGGACGCGTCCTCGGCGGCCACGAGGGGCTCGCCCGCCGGCGGTCGCCACTGGGGGGTGGGCACGACGCCGGGGGCGAGGAGGGTCCAGCCGTCGAAGAAGCGGGCGAACTCGGACCGGGTGCGGGCCTGGGCGGCCGTACCGGCGGATTCGTAGATGCGCACCAGGTCGGCGATGTCCCCGGGGGCGAAGTCGGGGGTGACGTGGGTCATCACCAGGGCGCTGCCGGGGGCGAGGACCGACTTGAGGTGTTCGACGAGCGCGTACGCGCCGTGGGCGTCGGGGACGAAGTGCAGCAGGGCGTTGAGGGAGAGCGCGACGGGCCGGTCGAGGTCGACCGTGTCGCGCAGGCCGGGCGCGGAGAGCAGCCGGGCGACGTCGGTGACGTCGGCCTCGACGTAGGCGGTGCGGCCCTGGGGGGTGCCGGTGAGCAGGGCCTGGGCGTGCGAGAGGACGATCGGGTCGTTGTCGGCGTAGACGACGCGGGCGCCCGGCCGGACGCTCTGGGCGACCTCGTGGAGGTTGGGCGAGGTGGGGATGCCGGTGCCGATGTCGAGGAACTGGTCGAATCCCGCCTCGGCGAGCGCCCGGGTCGAGCGGTGCATGAAGGAGCGGTTGGCCCGGGCGGCGGTGCGCAGCCAGGGTGCGATGGCGAGGGCGTGTCCGGCGGCCTCGCGGTCGGCGGCGAAGTTGGTGAAGCCGCCGAGGTAGTAGTCGTACATCCGGGCCGAGTGCGGCACGTTGAGCCGCAGGTCGACCCCGTCGTAGAGTCCCATCCCGTTTCCCCCTCGGTACGTCGCCGGTGCGTCGCCGGTAGGTCGACCGCAGCCGGTCGCATGGCTGCCCACGGTATCCGGGGGTCAATCACGGCGCCGTCGACTCAACCCGCCGCCGGATCCCATGAGATGACAATCTGTATGCACTTTGCACCCTGGAGTGACAGGCCTGCTGGAATGAGGATGGGCACCGACAGCCCGACCCTCGGGGTGGCCCGGTGAGCAGCCGACGGCCACGGAAAGCAGGATCGATGACGATCGACAGGGGTGCCCCGGCGCGCGGGTACCGGGGCGGGCCGGCAGTGGACTGCACCGTCGCGACAGGGCCGGAACGGACGACCGTGGGAGAGCTCGTCCTCCGCCTGGACGTCACCTATGCCGCGTTCTGCGAGACGCACGAACCAGCGTGGCACGCACTCGCGTTGACCAGGATAGGCAGCCAGGCCGACGCCGTCCTGGTGGTCGAGGCGGTGAAGGCCGACCTGGCCCGCTGCTGGCCGCAGGTGCTGCGGTTCGAGGAACCGGCCGCCTACGCCTGGCGGTTGGCGAACCGGCACGTCTCGGACTGGGTCTCCGCCGACGAGCCGGTGGAGGTGGAGGCGGTCACCTTCGCCGCGGTGATCGGCGCGTTCAAGCAGGTGGCCAAGGGGCTGCTGCACAGCGAGGCGGACGAGGTGCGGCTGTACGCGGCGATCCTCGAACTCCCGGACCGGCAGCGGGATGTGGTGATCCTGCGGTACCTGCTCGGACTGCACCCCAAGGTGATCGCGGCCTACCTGGGCCGGCCGGTGGCGACGGTGCACTCCAACCTGCGGCACGCCCGCGAACGACTGGCCCGCCGGCTCGGAGTGGGCGAACTCCCGGACCGCGGAGGCGAGCTGTGAACGACCCGCGGACGGCCGGGCAGCCGGGCGCGGCCCGCGCCGCGGACGGCGGGCCGACGGTGGTCCGGGTGCCCCGGCCCGAACGCGCCCACGCCGACCGGATCGCGGCCGTGCGCCAGGCCCGGCTGACGGCCGCACCGACCCACCTGCCGTCGGAGCACGAGCAGGCCTCGTTCGAACTGGGCCTGGTGGTGGCCCTGGTACTGGGCGCGCCGGACGCCTCCCGGGGGCTCGACCTGCTGGTGAACGCGCGCCGGATCCAGCCCGAGGGCGCGGAGGTGTTCGGCGCGCTGCTGTACGCCACCGGCAAGGAGGAGGGCGCCGAGTTCTGGTGGCGTTTCGCGGCCGGCTCGGGCAGCGGGACGGCCGCGTACTGCCTGCACCTGCACCACCTGATGCTCGGCGAGACCGACGACGCCGACTACTGGCGGGCCTGGTCGGACCAGTTGTCCAGCGCCGAACGCCCGCCCGGGCCCCGGGCGTTGCGGATGAACCGGCCGCTGCTGCCGGAGGACGTGCGGCGCGACATCCTCTCCCGGGTGCACCGGGGCCTGGCCCCGCAGCTGCCGCCGGCGCTGGTCGCGGTGATCGACCGGCTGCCGCTGCAGGGGGACGACGCGGAGGAGGTCCCGAGCCCGTGGGGGCTCACCTCGGGGACGACCTCCATGTGCTCGTGGGACCTCGGATGGGGACTCGACGACGAGGAGGACCCGTTGGAGTGAGCCGCCCACGGGTGCCCGGGGTCCCCCGTTCAGGTGAGTGCGGACAACCGGGCGACGATCTCCGGGTCCCGTCCGCTACCGGCTTCGACCACCTCGCCGTCCGGGGTGGCGCGCCGGACGACGTAGTGGTGCGGCGCCATCGCGGTCTCCCGGCCGGGCAGGGCGGCGACGACCGCGCGGTGGGCGGCGGCGGGGGTGAGCGCGGGCCCGGGCACGGCGGCCCCGGGCACGGTGATGTCGGGCACGGTGATGTCGGCGACCAGCCTTCCGTCGACCAGCGACAGCCGGTGCTCCCCGAGGACGCCGTCCAGGAGCTCGCGGACGGCCGCCAGGTCGATCCACGAGCCGTCGACCAGCCGCCACTCGCCACCGCGCCCGTCCGCCGGCGGGCCGAGCACGGCGGGCAGCCCGGCGAGCAGCACCGGGCCCTCGGCCGCGGCCGCGAGCAGGGCCAGCAGGGCCCGGGCGAAGCCGTCGGTCTCCTCGGGGTCGAGCACCTGCGGGCAGGAGACCAGCGCGAAGTCCAGGCTCCCGGAGATCCGCAGGATGGTGAGCATCAGCCGCACCGGCAGCGGCGGGACGGGCAGCTGGATCAGTTCGGGGTCGGCGGCGGCGGGCGGCTGGGCATCGGCGACGGCGGCCGGGATGGTAAGGCTCAGGTCGTTGACGACCACCTGGCGGGCGAACCGGGAGCCCCGGCGGTGGGCGACATCCTCGACCAGCTCCCAGACCTTCTCGGCGTCCAGGATGCTGTGCCAGTAGGCGTTCAGCGAGGCCGACTTGGCCCGGCCGATCAGCTGGTCGAGGTCGGCCGCGCCGGTGTCGAGCAGGATCAGCGCGTCCTGCGCGAGCGTGCCGACATGGTCGATCAGGGCCGCGCGCTGGCGGTTGGCGGACAGCGCCGACATCACCAGCTCGCCCGGCCGGCCGGCCCGGTGGGCGACCAGCGCGGCGAAGGCGGCGAGCAGCACGACGGACGGGCTCGCGCCGGTGCGGCGGCAGACGGCGGCCAGGTGGGCGGCCGAACCGCGCGAGCGCACCAGCAGGGCGGCGTGGTCGCGCGGCGGTCCGGTGATCCGCGCGTCGGCGAACACCGTCTGGGGGCCGCTGCCCAGGACCCGGGCCCAATGCCGCAGGCTCGCGGCCGCCTTGCGACGGCCCTGCGGGCTCTGCTCGGCGGCCGCGAGGAGCAGCGGGGTCGGCGCGGTGACCGGCGCCGGTTCCTGCCCGGCGGCGAGGACGTGCCAGTCCTGGATCAGCACGGCGGTGGCGGCCCCGTCGGCGCCCGCGTGGCAGACCACGGCGACCAGCCGCAGCAGCCGCTCGCCCCGCACGACCAGGGTGAACCGGATCCGCGGGGCCGCCGCCAGGTCCAGCGGGACCGCGAGGTCGGTGCGGCCCAACTCGGCCGCCAGGGCGTCCAGTCCGGGACCGTCGCGGCCGTCGTCCTCGACCAGCGTCACGGCGAACCGGCCGTCCCGGTGCACCACCTGCCGGTCCGGGAAGCCGTCCGGGCCGGGCCCGGCCGGGAACGACGTGCGCAGCGACTCGTGCCGTTCGACCAGCCGGCGCAGGGCGAGCAGGCCCGCGGCGACCGAGGTGCCGGCGGGCACCGGCCAGACCGACTCCTTGTTGATCTGCTCCGGGGCGTCGCGACCGATGCAGCGGATCATGTTGTCCTGGCCCCGGGTGAGCGGGCCGACGCCGCTGCTCGCAGCGGCGAACCGGACGGTGACCCGCCGGTGGGCCGGCCGCGCGGGGTCCGGGGCGGAGCCGCAGGGAACCGGGTCGGACGCGGCGGGTTCCGGGACGGTGGGTTCGGGGACGGCGAGACCGGGCGCGGTCGGGTCGGACGCGGTGCGGTCGGCCGGGCCGGCCTCGCGCGGGGGAAGGTCGCGCGGGGGTGCCTGGGGCGGCGCCGCCTCGCGGGGGATCAGGTCGTGCGGAGTCACGTCGTACGTGCCTTTCGGCTCGCCGGGAAAGGCTCAGCGGGGGGTGTGATCGGGACGCTACCAGCGGCGCTGCAAGCTGGTCCAGACCAAAGTCCGAAAGATCGGACGCAACGTCAATTCGCCGTCCACACAGCAGAGTTGACATGTATCGGCGGTTCGCCGAGCGCCGCCACCGCCGCCCGGAACGGCCCGGGGACGGGGACGTCGCAGAGCCGGGCCGGGCCGGCACCGAGCCGGCCCGGATCGCTCACCAGCACCGGCGAGGGCCCGGCCACGGACACCCCGAAGGACTGCGTCAGCCGCCCGCCGTACGCCTTCACGCACGCCTCTCGGCGGCACCACAGCGTGGTGAAGCGGGCCGACCGCCCGGACGGCCCGGGGGCTTCGGCGACCTGGCGCGCCTCCTCGAAGGGGAACCAGCGCGCGGCCATCCGCTCCGCCGTCCGGGCGTCGTGGAGGCGCTCGACGTCGACACCGACCGCCCGCCCCTCGGCCAGGACCAGCGCCGCGAGCGGGCCCGAGGCCGACCAGTTCACCCGCAGGGAACCGCCGTCGGCCGGCTCGGGCTTGCCGCACCGCCCCCGCCGCCAGCCGACCTCGGCCGGGGGCACGCCGAGCCGGGCGCCGACCAGTTGCCGGACGGCGCCGCGCACCACCGTGAAGCGGTCGCGCAGCACCGGATCCGCGCCGGCGGTCCGGGCACGCTCCTCCGCGTCGAGCAGCTGCCACAACGCGGCGACGACATCGGGGGGTTGGTCGGTATGGATGAGCCGGAACGCGACCTCCGTCACGGCAGGGTCAGCGTGCTGAGCACCCCGAGCCGCCGGTCGTACCCGGCGAGCACGGCGGGGCGCCCCTGTTCCCGCCACCGCGGGAGGTGCTCGGCCAGCCGCGCCCAGAGGCCGGTGAACGGCTGCGCGGGCAGCCCGTCCGGTCCGGAACCCGGGCCCTCCGGGTCGCCGGGGCCGGGGCCGAAACCGGAGCCCGCACCGAACCCGGCGCCGAAGCCGTCGTCGAGCAGCAGCTCCGTCTCCGGACCCAGCTTCTCGGCCCGGGCCCGTACGGTCTCCTCCGGGGACGGGTCGCCCGGGGCCTGCCGGACGTCCAGCCCCTCCCCCGGCGCCTCCTCGCAGACCAGCACCACGGCCGCGTGCCGCTGCGGCAGCGGCACCGGCTGCGACGGCTCGTAGTGCAGCGCGGTCTGCTCGGCGAGCACCACCACCGCGCGGCGGCAGGCGCCGGTGCGGTGGAGGTCGGCGGCCAGGCGCAGGGCGGTGAACGCCGAGGCGGTGCCCTGGTCGCAGACCGCGAAGGCGAGCGGAGTACCCGGGACGGACCGGCTCATGGCCAGCGAGGACGGCGCGCCGGGGCGGACGTCCGGGGTGTCGAAGGCGAGGATCAGCAGGTCCACCGGCTCGTCCTCGGCGAGCGCCTCGCCCAGCAGCCCGGCGGCCAGCTCCTCGTAGGAGTGGCCGACGCCCTCGCCCAGCAGGTCCTCGCGCAGCGGCAGGCCGTAGGGGCGCACCAGGTCGGTGACGAACACCCGCAGGTCCGGGTCGAGCGAGGTCTCCGAGCGGCCGTCGAAGCGGCGGGCGAGCACCCGGGTGATCCGCAGGCCGGAGGGGCTGGCGGTCACCCGGTCAGTCCTCGGGGATGACGTGCCCGGCGACGTAGTCGGCCAGCCTGGTGACCGATCGCAGGTCGTCCTCGGTGATCTGCTCGACGTCCACCTGGATGTCCAGCGACTCCTCCAGCTCCAGGATGAGCTCGATGGTGCCGGCGGAGGTGAGGCCGAGGTCGTCGAAGAGGCAGGCGTCCTGCGGGATCTCGGGCAGTTCGCGCTTGAGGACGCGCGGCAGGAGGTCGCCGATGCCGTGCAGGATGCGCTCGCGCAGCTCGGGGTCAGTGGTCTGGACCACAGGTTCTGACATGGAGGTCCCGTCCCGTCGTACGTGGGAAGTGTGCTCTGGGGAATCTGCTCTGGGGAATGTGCTCCGGGGGATCCGGCGGGTCGGCCGAGGGATCCGTGGTCCCGGCGGCCCGTCAGGCCCGCACGGCCATCGCGGAGAAGGTGGCTCCGACACCGGCGGCGGCGATCAGGTAGTGGTCGCCGCGGCGGAGCAGCCCCCGCGTGGTGGCGGTGTGAAGATTGATGAGGCTGTCTGCAGCGAAACTGTGCCCGACCGACCGCACGTTGTCCAGCACGACTTTCTCGATCGGGTAGCCGATGCGGCGCGCGATCATCCGCCAGGACGCCTGGTTGACGTTGTGCGGAAGGATCGCGGCGAGGTCGGAGAGGTCCAGACCGGCCCGGTCGAGGGCCGCCTCGATCGCCTCGACCATCACGTTCGGGTACTCCCGCTGGTAGCGGGCGAGCAGGTCCGGGTCCTCGGCCAGCCGGCCGTCGAACTCCGGACGCTGGCGCACCGCGTAGGAGAGCACCCGATGGCGCTCGCCGTGGGCGCTGACCAGGCAGGCGGCCGCGCCCTCGGCGAAGATGCCGGTCTCGGGCACGACCTGGGCGTCCCTGGTGAAGGTCTTCTCCCCCGCCAGGACCAGCGCGAGCGCCGCCGGGTCGGGATCGGACGCGAGCAGCCGCCCGGCCAGGTCGACGGCCAGCAGGCCCACCGCACAGGCGTGGTGGGTCACCGTGAAGGCGGTGGCGTGCGCGAGGCCGCGCGCGCCGAGCAGGTCGTGGAGCGGGTTGAGCGGGTGGGGCACCGCCACCGGCATGCTGCGGGCGTGGATCACGAAGCGGATGTCGCATTCGCGTCCACGCAGCTCCGGCAGCGCGTCCAGGGCGGCTTCGAGCAGGTCGGGCAGCGTCCCGGCCGGGTCCAGACGCAGCTGGTCCAGGCCGTGGAAGCGGCGGAATAGACGGAGTTGACGTGGGGTCAGGCCGATGCTCTCGCCCACAGCCTCGATGGGAACGGCGTGCGGGGGGAGGTGGACGGCCACTGCCTCCAGTGCGGTCACCCGGGCTAGTATTCCGACGCCCGCCGGGTCGCACAAGTGATCTCGGGCCCTCCGCCGTCGTGGCCGCACCCTGGAAGCCGTCAACTCCGCTCCGGTGCGGTCCCTTTCGTCCCCTCGCCGTCGAGCAGGTGGGAGATCTCTCATGCCGCACCCTGAACCCCCGTCCGCCGTCCCCCCGTTGGACCCCGGCCTGGTCGCGCTGGTGGTCGAGGCGGCCGGCGCGCCGCCCGAGTGGGCGCACCTGGTGACCGCGGACGCCCGGCTGGACGGCGACCTGCTGCTGGACGAGACCGAGCTCGCCGCCCTGGCCCGGCGCCTGCGCGAACGCCACGGCCCCGCCGCCGACCTGGCCGCGATGCGCGCCGGGCTGGACCTGGCCGGCCTGGAGGCCCTGACCGTCGCCGACGTGCAGCGACTGATCCCCGAGGAGGACCCCCGATGACCCGGTTCCTGCTGGTCATGCCGCCGTTGACCGGGCACGTCAACCCGGCCGCGGGCATCGCCGCCGAGCTGACCGCGCGCGGCCACGAGGTCGCCTGGAGCGGGACGGAGTCGGTGCTGCGGCCGCTGCTCGGCGACGGCGCCCGGGTGCTCGGCACCGGCACCCGGGCCTTCCGGGCGCAGGGCGGGCACGGGCTGGCCGCCCTGCGCTCGCTCTGGGAGGGCTTCATCGTCCCGTACGCGCGGTTCACCGCGAAGCCGCTGGACGCGATCGTGCGGGAGTACCGGCCGGACGTGCTGCTGGTCGACCAGCACACCCCGGCGGGTGCCATGGTCGCCCACCGCCACGGCCTGCCGTGGGCGAGCTTCGCGCCCGGGGCGATGGAACTGGGCCGGCCGTACCGCGCGCTGCCGCTGGTCGAGGCGTGGATGACCGGGCTGCTGCGGGGGCTGTGGGAGCGGGCCCGGCTGCCCGAGGAGCAGTACGTCGACCCGCGCTTTTCCCCCGCCCTGGTGCTGGCGACCACCGGACCGGCCCTGACCGGACCGGCGCCGACCGGGCCGGTGCTGCCGCCGGACCCCGCCCCGAACCTCGCGGCGGTCGGGCCCGTCCTCACCGCGCGCCCGCACGACCCGGACTTCCCGTGGGAGCGGCTGCTGCCGGGCAGGCGGCGGGTCCTGGTCACCATGGGGACGCTGGCGGGCGAGCTGGGCGCGGACTTCCTCGCCCGGGCCGTCCGGGCGCTGGAGCTGTGCGGACCGCAGGTGCAGCCGGTGTTCGCGGCGCCGCGCGAGCTGCTGCCCGGGCTCCCGCCGCACGCGGTCGCGGTGGACCGGGCGCCGGTGCTGGAGTTGATGGCGCGCGGCGAGCTGGACGCGGTGCTGTGCCACGGCGGGATGAACACCGTGGGCGAGGCGCTCGCGCACGGCCTGCCGCTGGTCACCGCGCCGATCCGGCACGACCAGCCGTTCGTCGCCGCCCAGGTGGCGGCGGCCGGGGCCGGGCTGCGGGTGCCGTTCGCCCGGGTCACGCCGGAGCGGCTGGCGGAGGCGCTGGACGCCGTGCTCGGTTCGGCGGGCTACCGGGACCGGGCCGCCCGGATCGGCCGGGAGCTGCTGGCCGGAGGCGGTGCGGCGGCAGCGGCGGACCGCCTGGCGGCCCTGGTCTGACGGCCGTTCGCCGCCCCGCCCGGCACGTCCCCTTAGCAGACCGGGAGTTCGCACGTCCATTGGTCTAGGCCATTGTTTCCGGACCCCGGTTCGCCCTAGGGTGTCGCAGCAGCACCGCCTTCGGCAGGTGCCGAGCCCCGCCTTCCCAGGTGCTGTGGCAGCCCATCCCCGCACGGGAGTTCCGGTTGATCGAGACCGCGGGACTGCGTAAGTCCTACCGCAAGAAGACTTCCCGCCGCAGCAGCGAGGACCCGACCGTCGACGCCGTACGCGGCATCGACCTGTCGGTCGACGCCGGCGAGATCTACGGCTTCCTCGGCCCCAACGGCGCCGGGAAGACCACCACGCTGCGCATGCTGGCCACCCTGATCCGCCCCGACAGCGGAAAGGCCGTCATCGCCGGCGCCGACCTGTTCACCGACCCCGGCGGGGTCCGCCGCCGGATCGGCTACGTCGCCCAGGGCGGCGGCACCACCGACAACGTCAGCGCCCGAGAGGAGTTGGTACTCCAGGCACGGATGTACGGCGTCCCCAAGGCCCGGGCCGTCCAGGCCGCCGACGACGCGCTCAAGGCCTTCGACCTGGGCGAGTTCGGCGACCGGATGTGCGGGACGTACTCCGGCGGCCAGCGCCGCCGGGTCGACATCGCGCTCGGGGTGATCCACCAGCCGCAGGTGCTGTTCCTGGACGAGCCGACGGTCGGGCTGGACCCGGCCAGCCGGGCCTACGTCTGGGAGGAGATCCGCCGGCTGCGCACCGAGGGCATGACGGTCGTCGTCACCACCCACTACCTGGACGAGGCCGACGCGCTCTGCGACCGGGTCGCCATCGTCGACCACGGCCGGATGGTGGCCGAGGGCACGCCCGAGGCCCTCAAGCGCGAGATCTCCGGCGACGTCGTCCTCATCGGCCTCGAAACCGGGGACGGCGCCGCCGAGCGGGCCGCCGAGGTGCTGCGCCCGCAGCCGTACCTGCACCGGCTGGAGCCGAACGGCGACGAAGGCCTGCGGCTGTACCTGGACGACGGCGCCGCCGCCATCCCGCAGCTGCTCCGCGCCCTGGACGCGGCGGGCGTGACGCCCGGCACCGTCCAGCTCCAACGGCCCAGCCTGGACGACGTGTTCCTGGCCCGCACCGGCCGCTCGCTCGGACAGTCCTGACCCGGCCGACAGCCCCCGAGCCGCGCCGCGCGACCCGCCGCCGGCGCCCGCTCCGACCTCGTGGACCCGCACAACCCCCTGGGGAGACCGTGAAGCTCGCCCGCGACACCTGGCTGGTCTTCCAGCGCCAGCTGCTGCTCATGATCCGCACCCCGGTCTGGATCGCCGTCGGCATCATCCAGCCGCTGTTCTACCTCCTGCTGTTCGCACCGCTGCTGAAGAAGATCCTGGTCCCGAACGGCGAGAGCAGCTACGCCGACACCTACCAGGTGTACGTGCCGGGCCTGTTGGCCGTGCTGTGCATCTTCGGCGGACTGTTCACCGGCTTCAGCCTGCTCAGCGAACTCAAGGCCGGGATCATCGAACGCTCCCGGGTGACCCCGGTCAGCCGGCTGGCCCTGCTGCTCGGACGGGCGCTGCGGGAGATGGTGGCGCTGCTCGTGCAGGCCGTCCTGATCACCCTGATCGCGCTGCCGTTCGGGCTGCGGGTGAGCCCGCTGAACCTGCTGCTCGCCTACGTGCTGCTGGGGCTGCTCGCCCTGATGACCTCGGCGATCTCCTACGGCATCGCGCTGATGGTTCCGGCCGACGCGGCGATGGCGCCGGTGGTGAACACCATCGCGCAGCCGATCGCCCTGCTGTCGGGGGTGCTGCTGCCGCTCACCCTGGCGCCGGCCTGGCAGCAGCGGCTCGCCGAGTGGAACCCCTTCTACTGGGCCGTGGAGGGCATGCGCGCGCTGTTCTCCGGGCACCCCGGGGACAGCGTGGTCTGGCAGGGGCTGCTGGTGGTCGTGGTGATGACCGCGCTGGCGGTGTACTGGTCGGCGCGGCTGTTCTCGACCCGGGTGCGCTGACCGGGTGCGCTGACGGCGCGTCCGGCCGGCGCACAACGCCGATGGGGCCCGGCGGGGGGGGGCGGGCCGGGCCCCCACGGCGGGTCCGTGCGGGTGGCAGGGGGCGGGGGCGGGTGCCGGGCTGGTTTAAACCTAAGAAGCGTCCGGC